>CALXXK010000011.1 GCA_944392675.1 uncultured Clostridia bacterium | reverse complement strand
CCACTTATTATGAAAAATGGCACTCCTGCTTCTCCTGCTACAGCTTTAGCAAGTAATGTTTTACCTGTACCTGGTTGACCTACTAATAGAACCCCTTTAGGAATTCTTGCTCCCATATCTGTGAATTTTTTAGGATTTTTCAAAAATTGAACTATTTCTTCTAGTTCTTCTTTTTCTTCATCAACACCTGCTACATCTTCAAATGTTATTTTATTCTTTTCTGCTGGTGTCATCATTCTTGCTTTACTCTTTCCAAATGTCATTGTCTTACTTCCTGGATTTCCACTATTTGCTCCTCCCATCATTAAGAACCAGAAAATCAAGAATATTATTAATAATCCAAATGGTGTTAATAAGCTAAGAACTGTTATAAATATTGATTGAGATTTTTCTTCTAATGTAAATGATCCGTTTTTTAAAAATTCTTCAGAGTATGTTAAAAAACTTCCCATATCTGGTATATTTACTTCTCTTCTTAATTTATCATCTTTCATTTGAACTGTTGCTGATTTACCGTCAGATTCAATTTCGATAGATTCTACTTTTCCTTCATTTATATTTGTAAGTAATTCTGAATATTTTAATTTAGAATCGCTGTTCTCAACAATCGATGACAATACTACTATAAATATTACTCCTATTATCAGCCACATAGCTAATGTCTTTATTCCGTTTTTCAAATTAATTCCTCCTTGTGTTTTTATATTTTACTTATCTTCCTTTAGTTACATAACTATAACTATTAGGATAATAACAGGTCATTTAGATATTTCTTTATCTAGCAAATTTTAAAACCTGGTTAATCATTTGTGCAAATTTGCCCATACAAGGCAAAATGTTAAAACTCTTATATCACATTGTTTTTAGTTTTTCAATAGTTTTTTTATTTCTTTTTTATTACAATTCTTATTGAAAATTCATCATATTTACGGATAATAGCTATACAATTGATATATATATTTTATGATTTTTTACAAAAACTTTTGTATTTTTATTTGGAGTTAAATATTTATTTCCAATATTATTACTGCAAAGTTGTATTATATCTTGAATATGTATTCTTTCTATTCCATTAGAACTCCCAAAAAGTCTTGTTATAGTATATAGTATAACTCTTGATTTTATTACTTTTTCTTGTAAGTTAAATTTCTTTAAATCTAAAATTATTTCATTTTTATTTTCTTTTATTAATAAACTCTCATAAGTTTTTTTAACTCGATTTTCTATATATTCATCTTCTTCCGTAACTATTTCAGATAATCTATTCAATGTATTTACTATATTATAATTAAATTCTTTTTTTATATATGGAATAACTAAATTTCTTATTTTATTTCTTGTATATATATTGTCAAAATTAGATTTATCTATTCTAGGATTTAGTTTTTGTTTCTTACAGTAATCCTCTATTTCTTCTCTTTCACATTCAATTAATGGTCTTATATATTTATCTCTTTTCACTTCAATTCCTTTTAAACCAATTATTCCTGTCCCTCTTAAAATATTCATTATAATAGTTTCTGCTTTATCATTTTTATTATGTGCAATAGCTATTTTATTTGAATTTGTTTTATTTAAAATTTCATCAAAAAAAGCATATCTTACCTTTCTTCCTGCTTCTTCAGTTCCTATTTTATTAGTATTAGCTATTTTTTTAACATCTATTCTTTTAGAGTAAAATTCAATATTATTTTTTTTACAAAAATTTTTAACAAACTCCTCTTCTTCAATTGCCTCTTTTCTAATCATATGATTAACATGTGCTACAAATATTTTCAAAGATAATGGACTATTTTTACACACTTTTATTAAAATATCCAATAAGCACATTGAGTCTGGCCCTCCTGAGACTCCAATTACTATTTTGTCACCATCTTCTATTAAATTATATTTCTGTATCGTTTTTATTACTTTAGTATAGCAATCTTCTTTTATTCTTTTTGACATTTTTTCTCCTTTTGTCATTTTGGGGACGCGTCCCAAATTGACAATTTTTCTATTTTTAGTACATTAAAATTTTTTTAATTTTCAACTTATAAAATTGTCAATTTGGGACGCGTCCCCAAAATGACAAAAATGAAAAAAGAATGACATATTAGTCATCAAATCTTTTTTCTAAATTCACAAATTTCGTATAACTTCCTAACCATAATAAATCTACTGTTCCTAAAGATCCTCCTCTGTGTTTTGCTATTATAACTTCTGCAATATCCTTTTTTTCACTTTCTTTGTTATAATAATCATCTCTATATAGGAACATTACTATATCTGCATCTTGTTCTATTGCTCCAGATTCTCTTAGGTCAGATAACATAGGTCTATGATCTGGTCTTTGTTCTACTGCTCTTGATAACTGTGATAGTGCTATTACTGGAACTCCTATTTCTTTTGCTAATATTTTTAATGACCTACTAATTTCTGAAATTTCTTGTTCACGAGTTCCTCCTCTTCTGTTACTTCCTTGTACAAGTTGCAAATAATCTATTACTACCATTCCTATATTTTTTTCTAGCTTAAGCTTTCTACATTTTGCTCTTATTTCCATTACAGATATTCCTGGTGTGTCGTCTATATATATTTCTGCATCTGATAAAGGTCCTATACTGCCTGCCAATTTTGTCCAATCATCATCATCTAGTTTTCCTGTTCTTACTTTATTACTGTCTACCATTGCCTCACTACATAAAATTCTATTTACCATTTGTTCTTTTGACATTTCTAAACTAAATATTACTACTGGTACATTTGCTCTTACTGCCGCATTTGTAGCTATATTAAGTGCAAATGCTGATTTTCCCATTGCAGGTCTTGCTGCAATTAATATTAAATCTGACCCATGAAATCCTGCCGTTTTATAGTCAAGCTCTGTAAATCCTGATGGTACTCCTGTTATATGTTGCTTTCTATTATACAATTCTTCTAATTGTGTAAAACTTTCAACCAACACATCTTTTATAGGTGTATATCCCTTTTTGTCTTTATTTTGCATTATGTTAAAAATTTTCTTTTCAGCACTTTCCATTATATCATCTACATCTTCTGTGGGATCATAGCCTAAATCTATTATTTCATTTGCTGTTTTTATAAGATTTCTTAATGTGGATTTTTCTTCTACAATTTTTATATATTTTATTGCATTTGCAGTTGTTGGAACTTTATCTGGCAAAGTAACTAGATATTCTAATCCACCAATCTGCTCGAACTTACCAATACTTTCTAATTCAGACTTTACTGTTATTATATCAATTGGCTCATCCCTATTATACAAATTTAAAATTGCACTATAAATTGCTCTATTATCTGCTCTATAAAAATCTTCTTCTTTTAATACCTCTATTGCCGAAATTACAGCATCTCTATCTGTAAGCATGCTTCCTAAAACAGCTTGCTCCGCTTCTAAATCATGTGGTGGTACTTTTCCTAATTCCATTATTTACATTCCTTGCTTTCTTTCTATTTAAATTTATAATTTTTTAGTACAAATATCTACTGTTCAATATATTTATCATTATAACATTTTAATTTTAAATATTTAATATACATTATTCTGAGATAACATCTACTTTTAAATTTCCTGTAACGCCTTCAAATAGTTTTACTTCTACATTATGAACGCCAAGTGTTTTTATTGTTTCTTTTAAGTCAATTTTTTTCTTATCAATACTTATTCCATGTTGAATTTCCAATTCTTTAGAAATTTCTTTTGTAGAAACTCCTCCAAATATCTTTCCATTTTCTCCTGCTTTTACTTTTATTCTTAATGATATTCTTTTTAACTTATCTGCTATCTTTATTGCTTCTTCTTTTTCTTGATTCTTTTGAAATTTCAATGAATTTTGTTTTGCCTTTAATTTATTCATATTTTCGCTATTTGCTTCTACTGCTAAATTTTTTGGAAATAAAAAGTTACGTGCATACCCATCTGATGCATTTATTACTTCGTCTTTTTTTCCTACTCCTTTTATATCTGCTTTCAATATTACTTTCATAGTATTTCCTCCTTTTTAGAGATAGGACTAGATAGGAAATTCGAGGACAATTTTTTGTCATTTTGGGGACGCGTCCAAAAATTACAATTTTATATTTTGAATATATTAATTAAATTTTTGTAATAAACTTTAAAATTGTCATTTTTGGACGCGTCCCCAAAATGACAAAAAATTATTCTCAAATTCCTTATCCAGCCATATTCCTAATTTTCTAATTCATAAAAATATTCATTTATTCTATTTATTAATTCTTGTTTTGTTTCTTCTAGTGTCATTCCTTCTACTTGTGCTCCTGCTAGTGTTATGTGTCCTCCACCACCAAGTTTTTCTAAGATTAATTGAACATTTACATCTCCTATTGATCTACCACTTATACATACTTTATTACCTTGGTTTCCTAATACAAATGATGCTGTTATATTACTTATAGTTAATAATTCATCTGCTGCTTTAGCACATATTAGGCTCGCATCTTTTTCTTTTCTGTTATATATTGCTATTGCTATTGAACTATTTACCATTTCTGCATTTGTAACTATTTCTGCTATTTTGTTAAATGTTTCTAAGTCGCTTTGAAACCATTTTTTTACTCTTATTATATCTATACCTTTTTTTCTTAAAAATGCAGCTGCCTCAAATGTTCTTACTCCTGTTTTAAATGTAAAGTTTTTTGTATCCATCATTATTCCTGCATATAAACTTTCTGCTTCTATTGTTTTTAATTCTACTTTTGTTTCTGCATATTGTATTAATTCTGTTACTAATTCTGCTGCTGATGATGCATATACTTCTTGGAAAATTAATATTGCATTTTCTATATAATCTGTACTTCTTCTATGATGATCTATTACTACAATTTTTTCAGTTTTATCTAATAATTCTGGAGCTTCTACATAGTTTATTTTATGAGTATCTACTATTATTAATAATGTATCTTTATCAATATTTTCTTCTGCAATTTCTTTAGTTATCAAAATATCTTCATATTCTGGATCTTTTAATAATGATTCTTTAAAAGATGATAGTGTATTATTTTCATTGCTGTCTATTATATATGCATTTTTTCCTAAACTTTTAGCTAGTCTATATACTCCCATACTTGAACCCATACAGTCTATATCTGGATTTGTATGTCCCATTATCATTACTTTATTTGAATTTCTTATTAAATTTTCTAATGCATGTGCTACCACTCTTGCCTTTACTTTTGTCCTTTTTTCTACTTCTTGAGCCCTTCCTCCGTAAAATTTATATATTTCATTTTCTCTTATTACTGCTTGATCTCCACCACGTCCAAGTATAACATCCATTGCCTCTTGTGCTGATTTATATTTATCTTTATCTGTTACTCCATCATTTGAAACAGCTATACTTAAAGTTAATTGTGCATTCTCTTTTGTTTCTATTTCTTTAATTTTATCTAAAATACTAAATTTATCTTCCTTTATTTTTTCTAAATATCTTTGTTCAAACAAATATACATATCTATCTCTATCTGATTTTATTAAAACCCCATTTGTTTGATTTGTCCATTCATATACACATTTATCTATTTCCGCTATTATCTGTGGTTTTTCTTCGCTGTCAATTTGTTGCATAGTTTCTTCATAATTGTCTATCATCATAATTGTCACACAAGATTTTGAATCTTTATATTCTTTTTGTAATGTTATATTTTCTGTTTCATCTATAAAATATAACATCATTATATATTCCTTTGCTTTCTCTTTATTATTTTTAGATTTTACAAATTTTGATACAATTTCATAATACTTTTGATTTACTTGTATATGTTTGATTATTGGATTATCATCGTTTTCTTTTTTGTTATCTATTTCTGATTTTATATCGATTGTTATATTATTTAAATATGCATAAATATCAAAATTTTCAAATTCTTCAATGAATTTTGAATTTTTCCATATTACATTACCACTTGTCTCTATTATTATTAATGGAAATGGAGAATTGATTAAACTTGTTTTTGCTGCTGAATCTATTGTTAAAGTTAAATCTTGTAATGTTTCATTTATTTCGCTCTTTCTTTTGTTGTTAGTATAATATGAATACATAGCAATTATAAAAAATAAAAATATTGCTGGCGCTACCATTATTCTATTTTCTATACATATTACTATTAATAATAGAAAAATAATAGCTAGATATATTTTGTTTTTTGAAACTATTGTTTCAAAAACCTTTTTACTTTTATTTTGCATATACTTTTCTCCTTATATTTTATCTATTATATTTTACTTAGAAAAGTGAAATTTGTCAAGTTTACATATATTGTTTAAAAAATTTTTTAAAACCTAAATTACTAAACCTCTATTCGTTTAATAATTTAGGTTAAATTTTTGTTTCAAGATAGTCCGTCACTTTTGGCAATTTATTGAATTCTAGTATGGTTGATTTTTTTTGATTTTTTGCATCCCTGGAATTTCTATATCTTTACCATCAACACTATAATATATTTCTTTATCCTCACCAAAATTTGCTTTTAATGTTTTTTTCAAGCTGTCAAATACACATCTAGCAATATCTACTTGGTTTTGCATATCATATTTTCTTTGACTTGTTTCTAAATGCACACTTACATCAAATGGAGCCGCATTTTTAGTAAAGTCTATTTTAATGTCATTAACTTCTCCTATTTCAATCTTATTATATCCTATGCTATAACCTATTATTTTTGATATACTACTAATAATTCTTTTTACAGACATTTCTTCTTGATGTACTATATCATATTTTTTTTCTTCACCTTTGTATATTATATATATAGGTGAGGTTTTTGTATCTGGTTGTTGAGTTTTTATTGCTTCTAATTCTTCTTCACTATCTGCAATACCTACATATGATTCACTATTAAATTCTACCTCTTCTTCTTGAACTTTTTCAGCTAGTAATATATCTATACAAAATTTTCCTATTAGAAACACTATTAATACACATAATATAATACTAATTACTATAAAAACTTTTTTATGTTTTTTTATAAATCCTTTCATAAACTTTTTGTTTTTATCCTTTCATTTTTATTTTTTAATTTCTTATGTTTTTATTTATAACTTTTCTTTGTTTTACTACTTTAACTTTTATTATATATCTTATGAATATCCTAATATTTCTTTTTTATCAGGATATTCATTATTTTTTACCATCCTCTTAATGGTACCATTATATTATACTTACCATAGTCTATAGCTGCATTTTTCTGCAACTCATCTTCTGTTAATATTCTTTCGTAATATCTAAATCCATACATCATTCCTATAAAATATTGTGGTACAGATGATACTGTATTATCAGCTGATAAAGCCGCTCCTAATCCTAACCAAGTTGTATCTGTAGCCCAATACATATTTTGGTCTGTAGATTTTCCTGTTGATGTGGTTCTATTACTACTACTACTAGATATATCATTAACCTTTACCATTCCCTTAGCTGTTCCTTTAGTTGTAAATGTTGATTGTACACTATATCTTTTTTGTCCAGCTAATGATTTTAAGTTACTTACACTATGTGTTGTTATTAAACTAGTAAATGTAGGATTACTATTAGTTCCATAATAATATCTATGTGTTAATCTAAATCCTGACCCTGACGCCATACCTAATTGCGCACCATCTAATCTTGTATAACTTGTTTGTTCTGTATCTCTTGCTGAACTAAATAATGCATGTCCATTTGAGTCTACTACGTCTGGTCTAGCTACTATTTCGTATGTTAATTGATTTAATGATGAAGTATTGTTAGCTCTACGATATGTATAGTTTGTTCTTATATTCCCATTTGAACCATCATATAAGTTCATTCCATGATATCCATCATTATAACGCAAATTTTTCTTTGTATTCCCTGAATATGTTGTTGCATCATATGCTGAAGATGAATATGATGATCCACTCTTTTTACCTACACCGTAGTTTTTCCATGTTGTAGAACTATAAGCTGATGATCCCGCATCTTCATATGACATTCCAGCATCATATAATATTACTGGTTTTTGTGAATTTGATTCATTCATTCCAGCATATTCTGTAACAGTTGGGACAACTATTTTTAATCTTTGTCCTTTAGACCAACTAGATACATTTCCTGCTTTATCTGTTACTCTAAAGAATATATATCCATCTATTGCATCAGAATAATTCATTGTATATGATGAAGTTCCTGATACATTTACACTTCCAGTTGTTCCAGAAGAAACCTGACTTGATGTTGGTTGTGTACTTATTTCTTTTGAACTACCACTAACTCCTAGTCTATCTATTGATATAACAGCATATGTTAATGTATTTACACCTGAACCTGAATCACTATATGTAACTTTTAAAGTTCTATTAGCACCATATTCGTTATTTTGCTCTTCCGCTCTTACTGTTGATGTCCATAGCAAATTTCCTCCTGTTGCACTTATTGTTGGCGGTGTTGTATCTGCTGGTGGAGTATATTCCCATTGAGCATATAAAATTACTGTTCCTCCATTTACTGTTGTTAAGTTCTTAACTGATTCTCTATCTGAATATGGAACTCCTGATCCATCTTCCTCTGTATTCCATTCTTCAAATGTATAATTTGTTCTTGTGAATGCATTTGCGGTCAATTGTTTACTTACTCCATATGTATGTGTGCTACTTGCCATATACCCTGATCCTCCATTTGCATCATATCTTACTGTATATGTATTGGCTTTTCTTGTTGCATTTGCTGTTAAAGTTAAGTTTTCAGCTGGCATTGTGAATGTATAGTTTCTAGTTGAGCTGAATACTGAACCATTACTTTTAGTCCAATTACTCCATGAATATGTATATCCTGTTGTTCCACTAGATACTGTAGCATTTATTGTAACACTTTGTCCATATTTAAAAGTTCCACTTCCACTTACACTTGAAACATAACTATTTTTGCTTAATGATAATGTATAACTATTTCTTGTATAATAATATTTAACTACTGTTGAATCATCACCTGCTATTACTACTGTTTGCGTACTTGGTGATTTAAATCCTGTATATGTTTTTACTGCTGGAGTTATACTATCTCCTGCTGTCCCTATTCCTTCTTCTGTATCAACTAATGTATATCCTGAGCCTGAAACATTTTGTTGATAATGTTCTACTTTGTATTTTGCTTCTGTATTTAATACACATTCTATTTCTGAAATATTTGATTCTGTATAACCAATTCCAACTTTATCTTTTACTCTTGTCTTTACTTCATATGTACTATTCTCTTCTAAATTTTCAAATACATGTGTTGTAGCATCTGAAACCCACTCACTCCATTGTGTATCTCCTTTTTTACGTATTGCATATTGAATAGTTGATTCATCTATTCCACTATTATTATCTGTTTGCTTAAATGTTACTGTAATAGTATTATTTGTTGCAATTAAAGATGGCGCTTCTTTATTAGGTTCCGTATTATCTAAATAAAATGGTTTACTTCCAATTATAGCTTCATTTCCGGCACTATCTACAACATATACCCATAAATACCAATTATTGCCTGTTCCATCATTTTTTGGAATTTCTTCTCCTGATATAAAATCTTTTGCCCCTTCAAAGCTTTCTTTTGTAGGCTGTTTATTATTTTGAGTCCATTGATATTTTGCATCCACTACTTGAGTATTACCATATGTTACTAAATCAACTTTTGTTTGTTGAGTTTTAGAATAAGTTGTATTTCCATCTGGTGTAAATGTTGCTGTTGGTTCTTTATTTGCAAACTCAAATGGTCCAAATACATGATATTCCTCTACTTTAGTACCTTGTTCTTCACTTGCATTACCTGCATTATCTTTTATCTCTTTTATCCATATATAATATGTACCTGTTAAACCTGTACCCACTGTTTGAGATTTGCCTGGTTCATAAGTGTTCCATTGTCCTGTAGGTACTTCATCTTTGCTTGGTCCTATTTGCCATTCATATTTACTATCTTGTGATACTCCACTTCCTTCTTCTGTAACATTTATTGTAATTTCTTGTTCTTTTGTAATCTCTTCTGTTTCTTTTTCTAGTGCAATTGTTGGTTTTTGCTTGTCTACATTTACTGTAATTTTTTCTTCATTAGATTCATTACCTGATGGATCAACTGCTTTTATTATTATTTCTTGACTTATATCTTCATCACATACAATATCAAGTGTACCATCTGGATTAGGTTCTAATTCTTTCCATTCTCCATCTTTAAATATTTCATAATGATCTATTCCTCCATTGTCTGTTGCTTCTACATGTATTGTTACAGTTTGATTTGTCCATTCTCCTGAATTATATTCTGTATCATCTTCTTTTTTAGCTGTAACATCAACTATTATTGGTTTTTCTTCGTCGTTTGCTACACTAATTTTATCACTATAACTTATCCTTTCATTTCCTGCTTTATCAACTGCTTTTACATATAAATAATAGCTTCCTTTTCCAAATTCTCCTGTTATTTTTTGTCCATTTATTTCTTTATCTACTTTTGAAAGCTCTGTTGGTATTCCATTTGGATCTGTTGTCCATCCATATTCAATACTTGCTATTCCTGATGAATCATCTGTTACTGTAAGTATTATTGATATTTCTGTATTTTGGTCTTTTAGTGCTGGAAATATCTGCTCTCTATTTGGATAAAATGTAATATCAGGTTTAACTTTATCTATCCTATTAATATTTGTACTATTTTTTATCTCTCCATCTTTATATATAACAATTTCACAGTTATCATATATATCAACACCATTTTCAGCAATGTCCTCGTAATCATATGTAGTATTTCCAACTTTAACTGTATATTCTTTTGGATCTTCTCCATCTGCTATTAATATCTCTGCTGTCAAATCTTTATTAGTCCATGTGCCAACATTATATATTTCACTTGTTCCTTTATATTTTAAAATTATTTCTGTTGATTGGTCTAATCTATCTATTGTTTCATCATAGATTTCATCTATATTTTCATCAGAATCATATTCTTCTTGTATTTTTGCAATATCTTTCATCTGCGTGCTCAGTTTATTAGTGTTAAAAGCATAAACACCTGCTGCAAATATTATAAAAAATAGCATTACTACTATAACAAATAATGTAATTGACCCTTTTTCATTTTTCTTAATTAAATCTTTGCTTATTTTATCCATGAAGACTCTCCTTTTTTATTATATATATATATCATTATTGTAAACTTGTTATAAGATTAATGCAATATATATTTTTTTCCAATATTTTTAATGCGCTTTATATTCCTACGGATAAAATATATTATATACTTTTATAATTATATTAAATATTTATTACATTTTTATTTCAAAAATAATAAAATTTTTAAAGTCCCTGCCTCCGTAAGTAATGCCAAAGTTGCCATAGAAATTTGGAAAAAGGGAATTGTTATTTTTGGACGCGTCCCCAAAATGACAACCCCTCTTTCTAAAAATTAGAAAAAGGGGTTTTCAAATTCTCTATGTCAACTTTTATACTTTGATATTAAGCTTCTTGTTTTTCTTCGCTAGTTTCTTCGTTTTCTTCTTGTTGATTCTCTGTACTTATATGAATATTTTGATATTTTTGCATTCCTGTTCCAGCTGGTATTAGTTTTCCTATTATTACATTTTCTTTTAATCCTACTAAGTCATCAACTTTTCCTTTTATGGCTGCTTCTGTTAATACCCTTGTTGTCTCTTGGAATGATGCTGCTGATAAGAAACTATCTGTAGCAAGTGATGCTTTTGTTATTCCCAATAAAACTCTCTTTCCTGTTGCTGGACGTTTTCCTTGTGCAATTACTTCTGCATTTTTGTCTTCAAATTCATACATGTCTATTAATGTTCCTGGGAACATGTCTGTATCTGCATTGTCTTCTACTCTTACTTTTTTAAGCATTTGTCTTCCTATTACTTCGATGTGTTTATCATTTATATCAACACCTTGATTTCTATAAACTTTTTGTACTTCTGTAATTAAGTATTCATATACACCTTCTGGTCCTTTAATTGCAAGTATTTCACTTGGATTTATTGAACCTTCTATTAATGGGTCTCCTGGTTCTACAATATCGCCATCATGCACCTTCATTTTTGAACCAAATGGTATTGTATAAGTTTTTGAATCATCATTACTAGTAATAATAACTTCTTTTTTCTTCTTTGTTTCTTTTATTTTTACTTTTCCTGCTATTTCTGAAATTATTGCTACACCTTTTGGTTTTCTAGCTTCAAATAATTCTTCAACTCTTGGAAGACCTTGAGTAATATCTGCTACACCTGCTACACCACCTGAGTGTATTGTTCTCATTGTAAGCTGTGTACCAGGCTCACCAATTGATTGTGCTGCTATTATTCCTACTGCTTCACCAATTGATACTAAATCTCTTCTTGCTAATCCCATACCATAACATTTTTGACATACTCCACGTTTTGAACGACATCCAAGCACTGAACGTACTTTTAACTTTTCAATTCCTGCTTCTACTATTTCATCTGCAATATTTTCTGTTATCATTGTATCTTTATCCACAATTAATTCATTTGTTTGTGGATTAATTACATCTTCTACTGGGTATCTTCCAAGTAATCTTTCTTGCATTTTTTCTATTATTTGATTTCCATCTTTTATATCATATACTATTATTCCTTCATCTGTTCCACAATCATGTTCTCTAACTATTATATCTTGTGAAACATCAACTAATCTTCTTGTTAAATATCCAGAGTCAGCTGTTCTTAACGCTGTATCTGAAAGTCCTTTACGCGCTCCATGGGCTGAAATAAAGTACTCTAAAGCATCTAGTCCTTCTGCAAATGATGATTTTATTGGTATTTCTACAGCTTTACCTGTTGTACTAGCCATAAGTCCACGCATACCTGCTATTTGTCTTAATTGGCTCATATTACCTCTGGCTCCTGATTTTACCATCATATATATAGGATTTAAGTCATCAAAGTTTTCTTCCATTTTATTACTTACTTTTTGAGTTGTATCTTCCCATACGTTTATAACTGCATTATATCTTTCTTCGTCAGTTATTAATCCTCTTGCATATTGTTTTCTAATATTTTCTACCTTTGCATCTGCTTCTGCTAATAATTCCTTTTTAGCTTCTGGTACTTTAACATCATCCATTGAGAATGTAACGCCTGCTAAAGTAGAATATTTAAATCCTAATGCTTTTATATAGTCTATTACTTCTGCTGATTCTGTTAATCCATGTGTTCTAATTACTCTTTCTATAATATTTCCCATAGATTTTTTCATTACTGGGAAATCTATTTCATATTGGAATGGATCTTCTTTTCTATTTATAAATCCTAAGTCTTGTGGTATTTCTTGATTGAAAATTATTCTTCCAACACTTGTTTCTATTTTCTTTGACTTCATTTCTCCATCTATTTCTTTTGTAATTCTTACATAAATTTTAGCATGTATTCCTACTTCATGATTTTCATATGCCATTATTGCTTCTTCTGGGTCTTTGAAGTATTTTCCTTCTCCTTTTTCTCCATCTAGTGTCATTGTTAAATAATATGAACCTAATATCATGTCAAGTCTTGGTACTGCAACTGGTTTACCATCTTGTGGTTTTAAAAGGTTATTTGTTGCAAGCATCAAATATCTTGATTCTGCTTGTGCTTCTGGTGATAATGGTAAATGTACAGCCATTTGGTCACCATCAAAGTCTGCATTAAACGCTTCACAAACTAATGGATGAAGTTTTATTGCTCTACCTTCTACTAATACTGGTTCAAATGCTTGAATACCAAGTCTGTGTAATGTAGGTGCACGGTTTAACATTACTGGATGGTCTTTTATAACTTCTTCTAAGATTTCCCATACTTCTGGTTTTAATCTTTCTACCATTCTTTTTGCATTTTTTATATTTTGAGCTATACCTCTTCCTACCAATTCTCTCATTACAAATGGTTTAAATAGTTCTACTGCCATTTCTTTTGGAAGTCCACATTGATATATTTTTAATTCTGGGCCTACTACTATAACTGAACGTCCTGAATAGTCAACACGTTTTCCTAATAAGTTTTGTCTAAATCTTCCTTGTTTTCCTTTTAATAAATCTGATAATGATTTTAAAGGTCTATTTCCAGCACCTGTAACTGGTCTTCCTCTTCTTCCATTATCTATTAAAGCATCTACAGATTCTTGTAACATTCTTTTTTCATTTCTTACAATTATTTCTGGTGCTCCTAATTCTAATAATCTCTTTAATCTATTATTTCTATTTATAACTCTTCTATATAAATCATTTAAATCTGATGTTGCAAACCTACCACCATCTAATTGTACCATTGGTCTTAATTCTGGTGGAATTACTGGTATAACTTGCATTATCATCCATTCTGGTCTATTTCCTGATATTCTAAATGATTCTACTGTATCTAATCTTTTTACTAGTTTTACCTTTTTTTGTTCACTTGCTTTTTCTAATTCTTTCTTTATTTGATCTGATAATTTATCTAAATCAATTTCTTCTAGTAATTCTCTTAAAGCTTCAGCTCCCATTTTTGCCTTAAATGTTCCTTTACCATATTTTTCTTCTGCTTCATGATATTCTTTTTCATTTAAGACTTGACATTTTTCTAGTCCTGTTTCTCCTTTATCTATTACAATATATGATGCAAAATATATTATTTTTTCTAGATTTCTTGGTGAAATATCTAACATTAAAGCTATTCTACTTGGTATCCCTTTAAAATACCATATATGTGCTACTGGTGCTGCAAGTTCAATATGTCCCATTCTTTCACGTCTTACTTTTGATTTAGTTACTTCTACACCACATCTGTCACATACTATTCCTTTATATCTAACTCTTTTATATTTACCACAATGACATTCCCAGTCTTTTGTTGGTCCAAATATTCTTTCACAAAATAACCCATCTTTTTCAGGTTTCAATGTTCTATAATTAATGGTTTCTGGTTTTTTTACTTCCCCTTTTGACCATTCTCTTACTTTTTCATCTGATGCTACACCTATTTTTAATTTATTAAAAATATCTAATTCATCCACTATAAAGTTCTCCCTTCACATTGTCCCATTTGAGGACGTTTCTTCTTGGGACATTCTAATTCTTTATTAATTGTCCCTTTTGGTTCCTTTTATTGGGTAATTCTAAAACAGAACTTGAGGTCTATCCCCCGCTCTTGCAATTCCTTTAGGTCGCCTCATTTCTTTTTAGAATTTATTTAATTAATATTCTCTAATATTACCATTTCTCTCTTCTTGTTTTACTTCTTGTATTATAAATGGTGTACTTAATATGTTCTGAGAGTTTTCAGAACCTGGCTTTATTTTTCCATCTCTTAGCAACGTTTCCATTGCTCTTGCATAATAATAATCAAATTTTTCATCTGATTTTTCATCCGTGTTCTCATGATATTTTTCCCATACAGTTACTCCACTAATCGTTTCACCTGCTGTAAAATTATCTTTGATGAAATTATACAATTTTGAATAATTTAAATTTAATTTTTCTACAAACTGATTCCTTATTCCTTTTTTAGAATTATTTATATCAAATCTTTTTATATAATGTGAACTATGCTCTGATTTTGATATTTTTCCATACATTCCTAGATTTTTATATATTGTATTTAATACTTCAGAAATCTTTTTAGTTGTTACATTATCATATGGATATTGTTTCCTATATTCATCTATTACTATTCTTAATGAAATCTCTCCATTCTCTGGAATATTATTTCTGATTATATTAAGTATATTTTTATATATTGTTTCTTCGTCTATTTTCATATTTAACATCCTTTTAATTTTATTCTATCATATCATCATCATTGTCTAAATTATCATTTGCTAAGTCATTATCAAATAATAATTCATCTCCTTCATCATCTAAGTCTTCAAATAATTCATCATTATCATCTTCTAGATCTGCTTCATCATCATCAAGTAAAATATCTTTATCATCATCTTGACTATATCCATCTAAATCATCATCTGTAATTACTTCTTCTTCAGATAATAATTTTCCTTCTTTTTCTGGATCATATTCTATACCTTCATCAATATTTTCCTTTAATTCTAGTTCTTGATTATCTTCAGAATATAGACGTACATCTAATCCTAATGATTGTAATTCTTTTACAAGTACTTTGAAACTTTCTGGAACTCCTGGTTCTGGAACATTCTCTCCTTTAACTATTGCTTCATAAGTTTTTACTCTTCCTACTACATCGTCTGATTTTACAGTTAACATTTCTTGTAATGTATAAGCTGCTCCATACGCTTCTAGAGCCCAAACTTCCATTTCTCCAAAACGTTGTCCACCAAATTGAGCTTTTCCTCCAAGTGGTTGTTGCGTTACTAATGAATATGGACCTGTTGAACGAGCATGTATTTTATCATCTACTAAGTGATGTAGTTTCAACATGTACATTACACCAACTGTTACTGGACTTCCAAATGGATCTCCTGTTCTACCATCATAAAGTAGAGTTTTTCCATCTTCACTCATTCCTGCTTCTTTTAATAATTCACGTACATCTTCTTCCGTTGCTCCATCAAATACTGGTGTTGCAATTTTCCATCCTAAAGCTTTTGCTGCTCCTCCTAAATGTACTTCTAGAACTTGACCTAAGTTCATACGTGATGGAACTCCAAGTGGATTTAATAATATATCTATTGGTGTACCATCTGGCATAAATGGCATATCTTCTGATGGTAATATTCTTGATATAACACCTTTGTTACCATGACGTCCAGCCATTTTATCTCCAACTGATATTTTTCTTTTTGTTGCTATATAACATCTAATTACTTGATTTACCCCTGGTCCTAATTCATCTGAATTGTCTCTAGTAAATATTTTTACATCTACTATTGTTCCAGCTTCTCCATGTGGTACTCTTAAAGATGTATCTCTTACTTCTCTAGCTTTTTCTCCAAATATTGCTCTTAATAGTCTTTCTTCTGCTGTTAGTTCTGTTTCTCCTTTTGGAGTAACTTTTCCAACTAATATATCTCCTGGTCTAACTTCTGCACCTATTCTGATTATTCCATTTTCATCTAAGTCTTTTAATGAGTCATCTCCTATATTTGGAATGTCTCTAGTTATTTCTTCTGCACCTAATTTTGTATCTCTACATTCACAATCATATTCTTCTATATGAATTGATGTAAATACATCTTCTTTTACTAATCTTTCATTTAATAATATAGCATCCTCGTAGTTATATCCTTCCCATGTTGAGAATGCAACTAATACGTTTTTACCAAGTGCCATTTCTCCATCTTTTGTTGATGGTCCATCTGCTATTGCATCTCCTTTTTTAACCTTTTCACCTTTTTTAACTATTGGTTTTTGGTTTATACATGTTCCACCATTTGTTCTTTTAAATTTACGAAGTTTGTGTACTACTGTTTTTCCATTTTTATATTTAACTGTAATGTCATTTGCTGTTACTTTTTCAATTACTCCGTCATCTTCAGCTAATATTAATATTCCTGAGTCTTTTGCTGCTCTATATTCTATTCCAGTTCCTACTATTGGACTTTCTGTAATCATTAATGGTACTGCTTGACGTTGCATGTTTGCACCCATAAGTGCTCTTTTTGCGTCATCATGCTCTAAGAATGGTATCATTGCTGCTGCTACTGAAACTAATTGTTTTGGTGATACATCTACATATTGTACCATTTCTCTATCAACTTCTATTACTTCATTTTTAAATCTTACTCTTACACGTTTATTAACAAATGCTCCATTTTCATCAACTGGTTCTGATGCTTGAGCTATTATGTAATTATCTTCTACATCTGCACTCATATATTCTACAACATCTGTTAATGTATGTTTTTCTGGGTCTACTTTTCTGTATGGTGTTTCTATAAATCCATATTCATTTATTTGTGCAAATGATGAAAGTGCTGAAATTAGTCCTATATTTGGTCCTTCTGGTGATTCTATTGGACATAATCTACCATAGTGTGTATAGTGTACGTCACGAACCTCAAATCCTGCTCTTTCTCTTGTTAATCCTCCTGGTCCTAATGCTGATATTCTTCTTTTATGTGTTAATTCTGATAATGGGTTTGTTTGATCCATGAATTGTGATAATTGAGAACTTCCAAAAAATTCTCTTATTGCTGATGTTATTGGTTTTGTATTTATCAATGTTTGTGGTGTTACAACATCTAAGTCTTGAATTGTCATTCTTTCTCTTACAACTCTTTCAAGTCTTGTTAATCCTATTCTAAATTGATTTTGTAATAATTCACCAACACATCTAATTCTACGATTAGCTAAATGATCTATGTCATCTGGTTTTCCTAACCCATGAGAAAGATTTAATAGGTAATTTATTGATGCTATTATATCTTCTGTTGTTATATGTTTTGGTATCAATTCATCATATCTTTGTTTTAAAACTTTTACTAAATCTTTTTCATCAGTTGTATCTACTATACTTTTTAATACTTCATAATTTACTAATTCTTTAAAATGTAATTTAGATAAATCAACATTTGGTAATACTTTATGAATATTAACGGTACCATTTCCTATAATTCTTACTTTTCTTTCTCCTACCAGAATGTCTACAATGTTAATTCCTGCATTTTGTATTTGTTCTGCTATATCTTCTGAAATCACTTCTCCTGCTTGTACAAATACTTCTCCTGTTTCATTATCTACTATATTATCTGCTGCAACTTTATCTGTAATTCTTGTTGCTAAAGATAATTTTTGATTAAATTTATATCTTCCAACTTTTGCTAAGTCATATCTTCTATTATCAAAGAATAATCCGTTGAATAAATTTTTAGCTGCATCTGCTGTTGGTAATTCTCCTGGTCTTAATTTTTTGTAAATTTCTATTAATGCTTCATCTTGGTCTTTTATTGTATCTTTTGCAATTGTCGCTGTTAATAATTCTTCCTCTCCAAATAATTCTCTTATTTGGTCATCTGAAATAACTCCAATTGCTCTTAATAAAGTAGTTACTGGTACTTTTCTTGTTCTATCTACACGAACATAAAAAATATCATTCCCATCTGTTTCATATTCAAGCCATGCACCACGAAGTGGCATTACTGTTGATGTATAAGTTCTTTTTCCTGTTTTTGTGTCAAACTCTTCTCCATAATAACATCCTGGTGAACGTACTAATTGGCTTACTACAACTCTTTCTGCACCATTAATTATAAATGTACCACTATCTGTCATTAATGGGAAATCTCCTAAGAAAATTTCTTGTTCTTTGATTTCTCCTGTTTCACGATTAATTAATCTTACTTTTACATGTAGTCTTGTTGAATATGTAGCATCTCTTTCTTTTGCTTCTTCTACTGAATATTTTGTCTTGTCCTCCATGTAGTAATCAAAAAATTCTAATACAAGGTTTCCTGAATAGTCTTCAATTGGTGAAATATCTTTTAATACTTCGCCTAATCCTTCTTCTATAAACCAATTGTATGAATCTTTTTGAACTTTGATTAAGTTAGGCATTTCGATATAATCCCCAACTTTTGCGAAATTTTTACGAGAAGTTTTCTCATACTTAAGCTCTTTTAATTTCAAAAAAATCACCTCTATAAAATATTAAGCAGAACAAATATCAACATATGTTGATAATATATATTATTTAAAAGAAGTCCCTCTCAAATATAATTTGCAAATAAG
>CALXXK010000010.1 GCA_944392675.1 uncultured Clostridia bacterium | reverse complement strand
GTGGTTTATCAAATGTTAAACATAACCAAAAAGTAATAACAAACACCAAACTTCAAAGACTTTGACTCTGGCATGCGTAAGTTCGAATCTTACCAGCCCAGCCAAACAAATATTATGCGAACTTAAAAAGTTCATATTTTGATAATAATAACCAGCCAAGTAGAATAACAACTTTCAAAAAAATTGAAAGTTGTTATTTTTAGATATAGCAATTATTTGAAGCGATTTTAGTGACAGTATTGAAGATAGTGCAAAACTAATCGGAATTGAATTGGAGGAAAATAGATGATAAAATAGAGCCACACCCAATAACAACAGAAGATTATCAAAAATTTTCAAATCCATTTGTAAAAGAAGTTGTAGATACAGGAATAAAAATAGAATAGGGGGATTTTTAAATGAATATATCAGAAATAAATTTTAAGAAAGCTGTTTTTCATTTAGAAAAAGAATTATTAGATGTATGTGATGGAGATATTGAAGAATTTCAAAGATTAATTGATATAATTGGTAAAATGACATTTGAAGAAGATTTCTCTTTTAGTGATGTTGATAGACTAATAAAAGCAAATAGAGGATATAAAAAGGAATTTAAGAGAAGTGCTTTAAATGATAGGTTTTTAGAGCGCATTTTACCAACAATAAAAAGATATGAAACTTGTAAAGATATTGAAAACAAACCAATATATCTAAAAGTATTAAAAAATGAATTACATGATACATATTGGGAAAATATTAATGTAGAAGACTTAATATATGGCAGTTATGCTGGAAAAATGCTAGACTCATTATTACCAATGAGAGAAATTAATGTTAGAGTTAGATTTAATGAAGAATTAGAAACTTTAAAAGAATATATAGTAGAAAAAGTAAAAGATAGACAAACTGGTCATCATTCAGTTGGAGAGGGAAGATAATTTTAATAAAACAAAGAAAAAGAGGAAAAGCAAGATGAATATTATGTCTTACTTTTCTTCTTTTTGTTGGACAATTTATTAGTTTTTGTTCATTTGAAAGAAATAAATGTTTTTTGGATTTTTAGATGGTATTGTAAAAACTATATCATTAGATTTAATTATTAAAACTTTTATCCAAACATCTGAAGATCCTGCAAAATTTTCAAGATATAGATCTGTTATAGGAATTTTTCTATTCATTCCCCACCACATAAATACCAAATTTATGACATATCCAATAAGTAAATTTTTCAACAGTTCCATAAAATTTATCTATAATTTTGTTTAAATGCTTATTTTCTTTTTCTAATAATCTAATTTTTTACAATTGGAAATCCATTTCAAATTTTGCCACCGAATTATTGATTTTTATAATTTTTAATATTAGAATAATTATATCAATAAGTATAAAAGTTGTTATTTTTTATCTAAATTGTAAAAAGTGCAAAACTATGATAAAATAGTAGCATATTGATTGAAAGGAAGAGTACAAAATGGAAAAATTAAATATATTAGGAACAGGTCATGCATTGACTTTAGACTGTTACAATACATGTTTTACTTTAGAAAATAATGAAGGGGAGCACATTTTGGTAGATACTGGAGGAGGCTTACAAATAATAAAACAATTAAGAGATGCGAATATAGATTTTAGAAAAATACATAATATAATTCTATCACATAAACATACAGATCACATATTAGGAATGTTTTGGATTATAAGATATTCGCAAAAATTTTTCAGTAATAATAATTATGAAGGAAATCTTAATGTATACATGCATAAAGAATTGGAGAGCACAATTAGAAAAATAATGTTTGAAGTTTTGCCAACAAAATTCACTAAACTAATTGACGATAGAATTATCTTTCATATTGTAGAAGATAAAGAAAACATACAAATACTAAATTATAATATTAAATTTTTAGATGTACATGCAAAAAAAGATAGACAATTTGGATTTAAAACAACATTAGAAAACGGAAAGACATTTGTATTTTTGGGTGATGAAACATTTGATGAAAAATTAAGAGATGAAGTAGAAAATGCAGACTGGCTGTTACATGAAGCAATGTGCTTAGATTCAGAAGCAGATATATACAAACCATATGAAAAAATGCACTCAACAGTGAAAACAGCATCACAAATAGCAGAAAGCTTAAATATAAAAAATTTAGTTTTATATCATTCAGATGATAATGATTTAAAAAATAGAAAAAAATTGTATACAGAAGAATCTAAAAAATATTTTAGTGGAAATGTATATGTACCAGATGATTTAGATGTTATTGAATTATAGGAGGTCTTGCTAATGTACCAGCAGGACAGATTAAGTGGATAAAAATACAGAGAACAATATGATAAAATTCTTGTACAGGAGGAAATATAATTGAAAATATTAAAACCACAAAAAATACAATTTGAAAAAATAACAAAAATTGATGATTTGATATTTGAAATAAAAGAAAATGAAAAAATAAATAATATAAATTTAGAAAATTACAAAAAAGAAAACATAGAATTTAAAGAAATAACGATAGAAAAATCAATAATAAATAACACAGACATTATAAATAGCAATCTTGAAAAAAATACTTTTATTGATGTTGAATTTAAAAATTGCAATTTTTCAAATACATCATTTGAAAGCTGTACTTTTATAAGATGCGAATTTAATAATTGCAAAATGACAGGAGATAACTTTATAGAAAGTAGACTATACAATGTAACTTTTATTGAATCAAATGTAAATTATGCCAATTTTGCAATGGCAAGTATTGAAAATGTATTATTTGAAAATACAATATTAAAAAATAGCAATTTTCAAGAAAATAAATTAAAAAACATTGTTTTTAAAAATTCAGATTTAACCCAAGCTCAATTTTTCAAAACAAGTTTAAATGGAATAGACTTTTCAGATAGTATAATTGAAGGAATTGTTGTATCCATTGAAGATATAAAAGGGGTAACAATAAACCAATTTCAAGCAATAGAATTAATTAGCTTACTAGGTGTAAAAGTAAACTACTAAGTTGTAAATATAAAAAAATGTAATGAAATACGAATTCATATAAAATGTTTGAATTGCTTTTTTTATTATTCAAATATTTAATAATAATACCTGGTCAGTTTATTGATACTAAAATTAAAAAGTAGTATAATGTGGAAGATTAAAAAATAATAAAAGAGAAGAAAAGTAAAAATATTATAATTTTTTAAAAACAGAATATTTTAGAAAGGATGATATAGAAAATGAAGAACATTATAGAAGTAACAGATTTAAAAGATATGCTAGAAAAAACAGGAAAACTATATGGAGATAGACCAGGTTATAAAATAAAGATAGGAGAAGGAAAATACAAAACATATACACATAAAGAAATAAGAGACATGATAAATTATTTAGGAACAGCATTAATCAGTTTAGGTTTAAAAGGAAAAAGAATAGCAGTTATTGGAGAAAATAGATATGAATGGGAGTTAGCATATTTATCAATTGTATGTGGGACAGGGATAGTAGTACCATTAGATAGATCACTTCCAAATAATGAATTAGAAGAATTAGTAGAAAGATCAGAAATAGAAGCAATATTTTATTCTAAAAAATATGAAGAAACAATTAAAAAAATAAGATTTAGTGAGAAAAACAAATTAAAACATCTAATATCAATGGATACAGATATACATGATGAAGGAATCTATTCAGAAAAAGAATTAATAGAAAAAGGAAAAAAATTAGTAGAAGAAGGAAATAGAGAATTTTTAGACTCGAAAATAAATCCAGAAGAAATGAATATAATGTTATTTACATCAGGAACTACATCAAAATCAAAAGTAGTAGCATTATCACATAAAAATTTAGTATCAAATGTAATGGATTTTGCATCTGTACTTACAATAGATTCAAGTGATAAAATACTATCATTTTTACCATTACATCATGTTTTTGAATGTACTGTAGGAATGCTATATTCATTATACATAGGAGCAGAAAGATCATTCTGTGAAGGAATAAGACATATTGTAGAGAATTTAAATGAATATAAAATTACTTTTGCTTCATTTGTTCCAGCAATTTATGAAAGTATGTATAAAACGATTCTAAAAAATCTTGAGAAACAAGGAAAATTAGAAGCGGTTAAAAAATTGATGGAAGAAAATAGAGATAAATCAATGGAAGAAAAGAAAGAAATATTTAAAGATATTCATAATATATTTGGTGGAAATATAAAACTATTTGTTAGTGGAGCAGCAGCATTAGATAAAGAAGTAGAATATGCATTTAGAGACTGGGGAATTAACTTATGCCAAGGATATGGGTTAACTGAAACTTCTCCAGTAATAGGAGTAGAAACAGATGAAAACTTTAGAGTGGGTTCAATAGGAAAGCCACTTCCTCATATAGAAGCAAGAATTGATGATGCAAATGAAGAAGGAATGGGGGAACTTACTGTAAAAGGACCAAATATCATGCTTGGATATTATCAAGATGAAGAAGCAACAAAAGAAGTTATGGAAGATGGATGGTTCCATACAGGAGATTTGGCTAAAATAGATGAAGATGGATATATATTTATTTGTGGAAGAAAGAAAAGTGTAATCGTTCTAAAAAATGGTAAAAATATTTTCCCAGAAGAAATGGAAGCTTTAGTGAACAAAATAGAGGGAGTAAAAGAGTCATTTATTTTTGGAAAACAACAATCTGATGATAAAGAAGATATAAAAATAAATGTAAAAATAATATTTGATAGAGATACAATGAAAGAAGCTTATAAAGCGGAAACAGATGAAGAAATTCACAAAGTCTTATTAGATAAAATTAAAGAAATAAACAAAATAATGCCAAAATATAAAGCTATAAGAGGCATGATAATATCAGAAGAACCATTAATTAAAACAACTACAAATAAAATAAAAAGACAAGCAAATTTAGAATTAATTAAAAATTAGTATCGTATTGGAGACGTTTCCTTTTGAGACATTTGGTGTCACATTAGGGACGTTTCTTTATTATTTAATAACATTTTTTATTATATCTAAAAATCTAATAGCATCATCAGTTGGAGTTTTAGAATAAATAATTCCATAAGGTATAGTCTCACCAGAAGAAAGAGGAATTGTTTTAAATAATAGTTATTATAATGATTTTTCGCATAACTGTAAATTATGAATAACTAAGTAATCCAGAATAAATTAAAGAAAATACGGAAATTTATCATTTTGAATTAACACAAGAAGAAATGCAAATAATAGAAAAATTAAAATTAACTGAGTAATGGGATAAAACATTTTCAAAAAGTGAAAAAGTAAATCATAGAAAGGTAACATTTCACAATCGTTATGGAATAACATTAGCGACAGATTTATATGAACCATTATACCAAATGCAGTTCATACAGACTTATATGATAAAGTAGATATATTTCCTTTTAATAAAATAGAAGAATTTTTTAAAATAAATTTAAAGTAGAGAATATTGATAATTCTACACTTTTCTGATATTATAATATAGATTACAACATGTAATCTGTAACATGTAGACCTTTTTTTGAAATAAAGAAAAGAGGTGAAAAAATGAAACACATTAAGACATTGACAACAAAGAAGCTAGCTACAACTTTAAAAAAAGGAGGTTGTGGCGAGTGTCAGACATCTTGCCAATCTGCGTGCAAGACATCTTGTACTGTTGGAAATCAACAGTGTGAGAAAAAATAGTGTTTCAAAATAGGGCTGGTTTTTACCAGCCCTTAAAATTTTTTTATACATTATTAGTTCCAATATCTTTATTCCAAAAATCAATCAAATATTGCTTATCAGATTTAGGAACTATATTCATACGAAATGCACTAATAGGCTTATCATATGCGTAAACTAATTCTTTACCATCACTAGCACAAGCTAGCCAACCTACATCTTTTACATAAGTTTGGTAAACAACAGAATATTCAGAATAATTTTTTAAGGAAAATGAAACTGCAGAAATTCCGTACAAATATTTAGAAGCAATATCTTCTGGAATAGGATTATATTTATTGGTGCAACTTGTATTTTTATAATTTAGACCACTACCACCAAATTGCATACATACTTTTTTAGAAACATAAGCAGAAACATCAGTAGAATTATCTCTCCATCCATATTTAGAAGGGTTGTATCCATGATTATAAGGTTCTTCAGAATATTTACAATAAGCATTAGCACCTTCACCCCAATAAGTATAAACAAAAACTCTACCTTGTAATAAATAAGGATTTAAAGAATTTTCATAATTTATAAATAATGCTTCAGATTTACAAATAGAGTTTGATAAAATAGTATTTTCACCTGAAATACTACCAGAAGGGACTAATTTTAATTTATTGTCATAATCAAAAGTAGTATAATTTAACTTTATAAAAGTAGCATTTTTTATATCAACATATACTTTAGATGTATTCTGAGCAAAATCAGTTATAGTTATCGGATAATAAATAATATTACTAAATTCTTTAGATAGCTCTAAATTATTATTTGATAAATTCCAACCTTCTATTGGTCTAATATATTCATTAGAAGAAATTGTAGCTAAAGATTTTCCAGTATCTAAAAGATTTTCTTTAAAAATACTAATTGGAGAAATATTATCAATTTTTATATTAGTATTAAAAATTTCTGATTTTGATTTCTGATTAGATTTATCTTCAATAACTCCCTCTGGAAAATAGATTTTAAGAGTACCATTTCCATTAATTCCTGATAAAGTTATAGAATAAATCATTTCATCATTAATATGTGATAATAAATCAATTTTTATAGAATTAGGATAAATAATATTGTCATCTAACATGAACTTAATATATTTTGAATTAAAATTATTAATTAAAATATTTTTTTCAATAACTTTAAATTTTAATTTAATTATATGATTTTTATTAGCATAACCTTCATAATTTTTATTAGAATTTTCTATATTTAGCAGTTTAATTTGAGGTGGGCATCTATCTATATTGATTTTTGCAACTATATTTTGACTATCAATAACATATTTTGAAAAAACACAATTAGAAAAGAAAGGAATTAATATAAATAAAAATACCATAAAAATGGCTAAAATAAATTTTTTGATTTTCAATAAAAACCTCCTTGTTATTTATTATTATAATTGGATTTATAAGAATAAAAAAGTGAATAAAAATACAAATACATTATAAATGCATTCACATAATTTGTCAACAATTTGATTAGAATTCTTTCAACTTGCAATTTTTAAGGTTACTACTCAGATCTAGTACTATTTGATAATTTTTTAAGAGTGTAAATTGTAACATATAGTTTAAAAATTACAGATTAATTTATGAAAACTATTGGCAATAATTGAATTTAATTATATAATTAAAAAATAAACAGAAAATTGATGAGTTACGAAAGGAATGAAAAAAATGAAAATAGAAAAAATAAAAAAAGCACAAACTAAAATAATAGGAAAAAAAATAGAATATTTTGAACAAATAGACTCAACAAATATTTATGCAGAAAAAATTGCTAATAAATCAGAAGAAAATGGTAAAATAATAATAGCAGATATACAAACAAATGGAATAGGAACAAAACAAAAGAAATGGTACACAGGTAAAGGAAATAATATAGCAATGACAATAATATTACAACCAAAATGTAATTTAAAACAATTAAATGGTATTACAGTGAAAATTGCAGAATGCATAAAAAAAGCAATTTATGAATTATATAATATAGAACTTTCAATAAAGAAACCAAATGATTTAATATTAAATAATAAAAAAATGTGCGGAATATTAACTAAAGCAAATACAATAGGAGAAAAAATAAATTACTTAATTATAGGTATTGGGGTAAATGTTAACGAAGAAGACTTTAATGAAGAAACAATAAACATAGCAACATCTCTAAAAAAAGAATTCAAAAAAGAATTTTCAAGAGAAGACATAATAATTAAAATAATAGAAATATTAGAAAAAGAAATAGAAATATAAAGTTCTATTTCATTTTTTTTATAAATATACATTAAGTAAGAAAAATAATGTAAAGAAAAGAGGAATTTATTATGCAAGCATATAAAGTGGAAGAAAATAAAACTATTATACAAATATTAAAAGGAATAGGAATATCACTAATAACTACTTTAATATTCCTAATTATATTTGCATTAGTACTAACATATACACAAGTAGAAGAAAAAACAATAAATCCAGTAATAATTATAATAACAGCATTAAGTATATTAATAGGAAGTTCAATAGTAAATATAAAAATAAAAAAGAATGGACTAATTAATGGTGCAATAATAGGTGGAGCATATATGTTAATTATATATCTTATATCAAGTATTCTTAATTGGAAATTTGGATTAGATGCACAAAGTATTATAATGATAGTAGCAGGTGTAATTTTTGGAATATTAGGAGGAATACTCGGAGTAAATAATAAATTTGGAAAAAAATAATAAAGCAAAATATTTTTGTATAGAGAACCTAAAATATTAAATAAAAATTTAATATCTTAGGTTTTTTACTTTAAAAGTAAAGCAAGAGAGAGCCATAGATTATTATATTTTGTTAGAAAGTATTGACATACATAAATAAAAAATGTTATAAAAATATAAATTATGTAACTTAATTATTTTATTTCAATATATAATTTAATAGATATAAGAGATAAAGAAAAAATTATAAAAGAAGGAAAAGGAGGAATTGAAATGATGCACGCAAAAGAAGTTCTAAGAAGAGACAGATTAAATGCTATAAAAAAGAAAGAAAGAATGGAGGTATAATTAAGTATAGCCAAGAAAATGCTAGAAGAAAAAGTAGATATAGATTTTATTATAAGAATGACAGGATTAACCAAAGAACAAATAATAAAATTGTAAAAAATGAAGTTGAAGTTACATAATTGAAAAAAAACAAAGATATCATTATAGATTTTTTATAATTATAACTTTCTGAACTCATATTTTGTCGAATTTTGCGACGAAAAGTAAAGAAAAAAATCCAAATTATGTTGACAAATTAAAAAATAGAACTTATAATCTAATTAGATTTTCACATTATTCTATAATTTTATTTATAGTCTTAATTTTTTTCAAATAGTAGTAATTTTAATACTACAACAAAAAATTTAAAGTCGTAAAAAAATCAAAAAAAGAAAAAATTAATTAACAAGGAGGAATGCATATTTGAATAAAAGTAAAAAAATTATATTATTATTAGCTATGTTAATAGCATTAGTATTGTCATTTATAGGAGGACAAACATTTTCAAAGTACATAACAGAAGTAAGAGGAGAAGGAATTGCAGAAGTTGCAAGATGGAGTTTTAAAGTAAATGGACAAGATGAAGAAGTACAAACAATAAACTTAGCATCTACATGTAATAACGAAACCTTAGTAGATAACAAAATAGCACCAGGGACAGAAGGAACATTTAAAATAGTAGTTGATGGAACTGGTTCAGATGTAGGAATTAATTATACAATAAAATTTGAAAATGAAAGTACTAAACCTCAAAATTTAAAATTTATATATAATGAAAAAGAATACAATTCTATCACAGAATTACAAGAAGATTTAAAAGGTACTATAAATGCAAATGACCAAGAAAAAACAAAAACATTAAATATAAATTGGAAATGGGCTTATGAAACAGGAGAAAACGCAGAAGAGATAGCGACTAATGACAAAATAGATACTCAAAACGCTAAAGATATAGCTAATTATACATTCAATGTAATAGTTTCAGGAACACAAGTACTACCAAATGCATAATATTATGAAAAAAAAATTAAATACAAGTTTTAATCAAAAAGAAAAATTAAAAAAATTTTTTAATATATTATTATTTATTTCTGTATTATGTTTTATCATAGTAATCATATATTCAAAATTTTTTTCAAAAAATATTAATATCACTCCATTTGGAATCCAAATTCTTAAAATTTCATCAAATAGTATGATACCAGAATTTGATAAAAATGATATCATAATTATAAAAAAGCAAAAAAAATATAAAAAAGGAGATATTATTACTTATGTAGACAAAGACGGAAATTTAATAACACATAGAATAATAGAAGAATGTGAAAATGGATTTTATACGAAAGGAGATAACAATAATACAAAAGATGAGGAAAAAGTTATATACTCCCAAATAGCAGGAAAAGTTATAGTTACATTAAAAACATAAATCTAATCAGCAAAGGAGAGATTATGAAATTAAAAAAAATAAAAAATGGAAGAACACTAACATTAATAATTGTAACAATAATAGTAATTATTCTATTTTTCACAGGTTATAGCATAGGTAAAGAAATGACTAATATAAAAGTAAATACAAATACTCAAATAGCAAAGCCAATAATGATTGTAGAAAATAATCCTAGTATAGATATAACAACAATTAAAAACACAGGATATTATGATTTTAAAATAAAAAATTATAATGAACAAAATGAAACAAACCAGATAGAATTAAAATATTGGATTGAGATTATATCAAAATATAATGAAACAATATCATTTAAAATCTACAAAGACAATGAAGAAATACCATTAGAGAATAATAAAACAGGAGAAATACAATTAGAAAAGAACCAAAAACAAGATCAAAATTATAGATTAGAAATAATCTATGATAAAACAAAATCTACTTCTACAGAAGAAATTATACAAGATGTACAAATAAAAGTACATTCCGAACAAGAAAAAACAATTTAAAAATAAATTCAGGAGAAATAATGAAAAGAAAAAAATTAATAATTGTAATAATACTAGTAATCATTATAGTAATATTATTTATATTCATGAGAAAATCTAATATATTTAATTTTCAAGAAGATTTTATTTTCTTTAAAATATTCAATAATTCAAAACAAAATAATACTAATATAAATAGTGATATTGAACATACTGAAAATAAAAATTATATATTTAATGTAAAATATGATAATTTAGAATTAAAAAATATAAATCTAGGAGAGACAATTAATCCAAAAACATTAATAAAGGAAAAGATAGCTCCAGGTACAGAAGGAAATTTTAATATAATATTAAAATCAAATGAAATTCTAAATTATCAGATAAAGTTTGTGAGTAAAAATACAAAACCCAAAAATTTAAAATTTTATAAGGAAAACGATAAAAAAAGTTATAATTCATTAGAAGAATTAGAAAATGAGCTTGTTGGAAGTCTAGAACCTTATAAAGATAAGATTATAAAAATAAATTGGAAATGGGAGTATAGTATGAATAATATAAAAGATTTAGAAGATACTAAAGATGGACAATTTATAAGAAAATATAATTTCAATATATATGTAATTGGTAAAGAATAAAAATTAAAAAGGACTAAAATTTGTAATAATATATATACAAATTTTAGTCCTTTTTATAGATTATTAACATTTTTTGAAAAAGTAGTTGATATTTTTTTATTTTTAATATAAAATTTAAAAAGACAAAAAACAAGGAGGCAAAAATGATAACTTTACAAGATGTGAAGAAAAATGAAGAAGTTGAAGCTTTAATAAAAGGAGCACAAAAACAATTAGATAGTTTAGGATATACAGAACATAGTCATAGACATATATCAATAGTTTCAAAAAGAGCAGGTGAAATTCTAGAAAAATTAGGATATTCTGAAAGAACAGTAGAACTTGCAAAAATAGCAGGATATTTGCATGATATAGGAAATTGTGTGAATAGAACAGATCATGCACATAGTGGAGCAATACTTGCATATAACATTTTAAAAGATATGGGTATGCCAGTTGAAGAAAGAACAGAAATAATGATGGCAATAGGAAATCATGATGAAAATACAGGAACAGCAATAAGTGATATTTCAGCAGCAATAATACTTGCTGACAAATCAGATGTTCATAGAGATAGAGTGACAAATAAAAATCTTTCAACATTTGATATTCATGATAGAGTGAATTATGCAGTAACAAATGCAGAACTTGACTTAAATGTGGAAGAAAGAAAGATATTATTAAATTTAACAATAGACACTAAATTATGTCCAGTTTTAGATTATTTTGAAATATTTATGGACAGAACAATGATGAGTAAATATGCAGCAAAATATTTAAAAATATGGTTTGAATTAGTTATAAATGGTACGAAATTATTATAAAATGAAGAATATTGAAATATTTCAAGGAAGGAATGTGAATAAAAATGAAAAAAATTAAAATAATTACATTTATATTAACAGTTGTATTAGTAACAATGGTAGCTTTTTTTGGTGTATATATTCATACACAAAATAGAATGGAAGATAAAGTAAAAGGATATTCATATGCTATGGATTTAGAGGGAGCAAGAGTTATAAGACTAAAATTAGATAGTGGAAATAGAACAGTTATAAAAGACGCTGAAGGAAAAGAAGTGCAAGATGCAGATAATCTTACAGATGAAGAACTTACAGAAAAAGGATATACTAAAGAAGAACAACCATATAATAGCGAAGATGTATTAAATAAGCAAAATTACGAAACATCAAAAAGTATAATTGAAAAGAGATTAAAAGAATTAAATGTTGATAATTATATAGTAAAACTTGATGAAACAAATGGAGATATTATAGTAGAGTTAACAGATAATGATGATACAGATTTTATAATCAGTAGTTTAACACCTATAGGAAAATTTGAAATAATAGACAGCCAAACACAAGAAGTTTTAATGGATAATAATGATATAGAAAATGTAAATGTTATGTATGGAGCAGGAAATTCAACAGGTACAACAAATGCAACATCAATATATTTAAGTATAGAATTTACAAAAGATAGAACTAAAAAATTAGAAGAGATAAGTACAAATTATGCTACAAAAGAGGATTCAGATGACACAACAACAGACCAAAACACAGAAAGTGAAAATACAACAACAGACGAGACATCAACAGAAAATGAAGAAGAAAAATCAAAAGAAATAACAATGAAAATAGATGATGAAGAAATAATGACAACAAGTTTTGATGAACCACTAAGAACAGGACTACTACAATTAACAGTTGGACAAGCATCATCAGATGAGAAAGCATTAAAAGAAAATGTACAAAGAGCTAGTGGAATGGCTATAGTTTTAGATTGTGGAAATATGCCATTAAAATATAGTCTAGAAGGAAATGAATACATCTTTTCAGATATAACAGATGAGCAAATGCAAATAATACAATATGTAGTATTAGCAATTATAGCAGTAGCATTAATAGTATTAATAATAAGATTTAAAACACTAGGAATATTAGGAGTATTCTCATATATTGGACTAGCATCACTATTTTTACTAGTTATAAGATATGCTAATGTAGTATTATCAATAGAAGGACTATTTGGAATAGGATTAATACTAATATTAAATTATATATTGATTAACAATTTATTATCAAAAATAAATAAACAAAAAGAAGAAGACATATCAGAAATAAGCAAAGATATAAACAAAAAATTCTTTATAAAAATTATACCAATTTGTATAACAGTAATAACATTTAGCTTTATAAATTGGATTCCTATTAGTAGTTTTGGAATGGTAATGTTCTGGGGAATATTACTAATGGCAATATATAATTTCATTGTAACAAGAAATATATTGAGTATAAAAACACAAAGATAGAAAGATAAGGAGAAGGTTGAAAAATGAAGAATATAACAACAAAAAATAAAATACTTATTATAATTTTAATATTAGTAATAATAGCTGGAATATTAGTAACAGCAAATATAGGATTGAATTTTGACCTAAGATATGAAAAATCTCAAAAAATAGAATTAAATTTAGGAAAAGAATTTGAAACATCAGATATAAAAAATATAACAAATGAAATATTTCCAAATCAAGAAGTAATAATACAAAAAGTAGAATTATATAAAGACACAGTATGTATCATAGCAAAAGAAATAACAGAAGAACAAAGAAATAATATAGTAGAAAAAGTAAATGAAAAATATGGAACTGAATTAGTAGCAGAAGACACAGAAATATTTTCAATTCCACATACAAGAGGAAGAGACATTATAAAACCATATATTACACCATTTGTAATAGCAACAGTAATAATAATAATTTATATGGCAATAAGATATTATAAATTAAATTCAATAAAAGTAATATTAAAAACTATAGGTATAAGTATTTTAACACAATTAGTTTTATTAAGCATAATGGCAATAGCAAGAATACCAATTGGAAGAATAACTATACCATTAGTAATAATAGTATATATGCTTACATTAATTGGAATAACGACAAGATTTGAAAAGAATTTAGATCAAATCAAAGAAGAATAGGGAAAAAGGGGACGCCCTTTTTTTTCCCTATAATGATAGAAATATGGAGGAAAAATGGGAAATATAGTATTATTAGATGAATTAACAATAAACAAAATAGCAGCAGGTGAAGTTATAGAAAGACCAGCATCTGTAATAAAAGAAATGGTAGAAAATTCAATAGATGCAGGAGCTACAAATATAACAGTAGAAATAAAAAATGGAGGAATATCATATATAAAAGTTACTGATAATGGTAAAGGAATAGCACAAGATGACTTAGAAATTGCGTTTGAAAGACATGCAACAAGTAAAATAAGAAGTGCAGACGATTTAAACAGTGTGACTTCTATGGGATTTAGAGGAGAGGCTTTAGCAAGTATAGCAGCAATTAGTAATGTAGAATTAGTATCAAAAACAAGTGCACAAGATATAGGATATAAAGTTGTAGTTGAAGCAGGAAATATTTTAAACAAAGAAGAAGCAGGGTGTCCAACAGGAACATCTATAACAGTTAGAAATCTATTTTTTAATACACCTGTAAGATATAAATTCCTAAAAAAAGATTATACAGAATCAGGATATATTGAAGATGCAATAACTAGAATTGCACTAGTTAATCCTCACATAGCTTTTAAATTAATAAATACAGGAAAAACCGTTATACAAACAAATGGAAATGGTGATTTAAAAACAGTAATATATAGTATATATGGAAAAGATATATCAAATTCAGTCATGGAAGTTAATTACAAATATGAAGATATAAAAATTACTGGAGTAGTAGGAAAACCAGAAATAGCTAGATCTAATAGGTCAAATCAATTATTTTTTGTAAATAAAAGATATATAAAAGATAAAATACTCACATCAGCCACAGAACAAGCATATAAAGGTTTAATACCAATTGGAAAATTTGGGTTTGTTGTATTAAATTTAGAAATTAACCCAGCAAAAGTAGATGTAAACGTTCATCCAGCAAAACTAGAAGTAAGATTTGAAGAAGAAAATAAAATTTTTCAAGCAATATACCACGCAATAAAAGACACTTTATTAAAAACAGAATTAGTAGCAAATAGCGAGAAAAAGCTAGAAAATAGTTCAATAGAAAATTTAGTAAATAACAGAAGCCTAACATTTGATGAAAGATTAAAAAATTTAAGAGAAGCAAAAAAAGAAAACAATTCAGGAGGTCTATTTGGATTTAGAAAGCAAAATGAAAAACAAATAGAAGAATATACAAATGAAGAAAGTAGAATAAAAACAAATAATATATTAGAAGATGTATATAAACAAAAAACAGCAAATGAAATTGAAGAAAATTCAAATACCCAAAAAGAAAATATTAATGTAGGAGAACCAATAGATACATCAGACATACTAGATCAATTAAGACAAATGAAAGAAAAGATAGAAAAAGAATTAAAAGAAAAAAATATAGAACCAGTTTCGCTAAAAGAAGGAACAAAAAATTATGATTATAATATAAAAACAGAAGAAGAAGCAAACAACAAAGAAAAAACAGAAAATATAGAATTAGGAAAGAATGATGACAAACTAGAAGAACAAAAAATAGAAAAACCAAACATTCAAGAATTCAAAAAAGAAGAATTAACTGAAGAAGAAAAGAAAAAAGCAGAAGAAAAACTAGAAGAACAAAACAAAAAAATAGAAGAAATAGAAAATCCAGAAATAAAGAAAGAATTTAAAGAAATAAAACAAAAAATGCAAGAATTAAATGATAATCCAAAAGTAGTATCAGAAAATTTTGAAGAAATGTATGCAAAAATGTTTGGAAGAAAACCTGTTCAAGAAAAAAAGGAAACAGATATAGAAAAAGAAAAAAGAGCAAGTGCAATAGATATAATAAAAAACAATATATCAGTATTTGAAAAAGATGAAAAATATAAAAAACCAGCATACAAATTTATAGGAATAGTATTTAAAACATATATAATTTTGGAAATAGATCAAGAAATGTACATATTAGACCAACACGCGGCTCATGAAAGAATAATGTATGAAAAAGTAAAGAAAAACTATTATAGTGATAATTCAAAAGACTCACAAATGTTATTGCTACCAGACATAATAACTTTAACACATAAAGAAATGGAAATAGCAAAAGATAACTTTAACATGTTTAGACAAGCAGGATTTAGCCTAGAAGAATTTGGAGAAAACACAATAAAACTAACAGGAGTTCCAACAGTATGTATAGATTTAGATACTAAAGAACTATTTTTAGAAACACTAGATGAAATAAACACAGTAGCAAGAACAGCAAAGCAAGAAAAAGAAGAAAAATTCATAGCGACAGTAGCATGCAAAGCAGCAGTAAAAGCAAATATGGCATTAACAATAGAAGAAGTAGATAGTTTAATGAATAAACTGTTAGAATTACCAAATCCATTTACATGTCCACATGGAAGACCAACAGCAATCAAAATGTCAAAATATGATATCGAAAGAAAATTTGCAAGAAAATAGAAAATACTCTTTTTGTCATTTTGGGGACGCGTCCAAAAATGACAATTTCATAAAAATAGAATGTAAAGAAAAAGTCTATTTATCTATATATTTAAATAATTTAAATGAGTTATATAATAATTTTTAACTAAAAAAATTGTCATTTTTGGACGCGTCCCCAAAATGACAAAAAGGAGTAAAAAATGTTTTTAATAATAATTACAATAATAATAATATATTTAATAGTACTTGTATGGACTTGGCATAATTTAAGTGGAATAGAACATGGTAAAAAAATTATATATACAATAGTTGGATTAATAATAATGTACATAGTAACAACAATAACTTTTAATATATCAAAAACAGGAATAGTGTATGAAGATCCGCAAATGGAAATTGATATAGGAAATATATTAATATTGATATTTGCAGGATTGAATTCTTTAATTGTATTACCATATTTATCAAAATTATTAAGTAGGATTAATGATGAAGATATAGAAAAAAATCAGGTAAGCAAAAGAATAATAGTGATTATAGTTGTTATTGTTTTATGTTTGATGATGGAAAGTGGATATTTAAAAGATATACAAAATGGAATTTTAAATGTTTATGAAACTCAAAAAAATATCGAAAATACTATAAAACCTCAATTTTAATTGGTTATAGGATCCAGTAAAACCTAAATAACATTAATGAGGAATACTAGAAATGGATAAAAAAAAGGTAATAGTTATATGTGGACCAACAGCGTCAGGAAAAACAGCACTATCAATAGAATTAGCAAAAAAAATAAATGGCGAAATAATATCTTGTGACTCTATGCAAATTTATAAAGATATGAATATAGGAACAGCAAAGCCAACACAGGAAGAAATGCAAGGGATAAAACATTATTTAATAGATATTATCTCTCCTAATGAAAGATATAGTGTAGCAGATTATAAAAGAGATGCCAAAAAAGCAATTAAAGAAATTATAAATAAAGGAAAAATTCCAATAGTAGTTGGAGGAACGGGACTATATATAGATAGTCTAATTTATGAAATAGAGTATCAAGATATACAATTTGATGAAAATTATAGAAAAGAACTTGAAAAACAAGTAGAAGAAAAAGGGTTAGACTATTTATATAAAAAAGCAAAGGAAATAGATCCACAGGCTATAGAAAAAATTAGTCAAAATGATAAAAAAAGGATATTAAGAATATTGGAAATATACAAAGCAACGGGAAAAAATAAAACTCAACAAGAAATAGAATCAAGAAAAAAAGAAGTAGAGTATGATTATCATGTTTATGCAATAGATTGGGATAGAGAAGAACTATATAATAGAATAAATAAAAGAGTAGATATAATGATAAAACAAGGTTTAATAGAAGAAGTAAAAAAAATACTAGAAAAATATAAAGAATTTCCAACAGCAATGCAAGGTTTAGGATACAAAGAAGTAGTTGAATATTTAGAAGGAAAAACTACAAAAGAAGAAATGATTGAAAAAATAAAAATGGAAACAAGAAGATATGCTAAAAGACAATTAACATGGTTTAGAAAAAATAAACAAACAATATGGTTAAAAGGGAAAGACAATTTACAAAATAATATAAAAATTATTTTGGAGGGAATAAATTGAGACAAGAAAAACAAGAGAAACAATTAAATAAAGGGCCAATAGAAACCAAACAAGAACAAATAGAAACAAGAAAAAAACTAAAGAAAAGAATAATTTTATACATAGTTTTAATACTAATTTTATCTTATCTTGTATATACTTTATATTTGTTAATAAAACAACCTACTGATACTTTTACAGTAGAAGAAGGAAAATTATATTTAGAAGAAACAGATATAGGATATGTTATAAGAGATGAACAAGTCGTAAAAGGGACAAACTATAAAAATGGTATGGAACAGATAATATTAGAAGGTGAAAAGGCGGCTAAAAATGAGGCAATATTTAGATATTATAGCCAAAATGAAGAAAACTTGAAAAAGAATATAGAAGAACTTGATGTAAAAATACAAGAAGCAATGGAACAAAACAATAATTATAGTAATAATTCTGATATAAAGTTAATAGAAAATCAAATTGATGAAAAAATGAAAAATATGAACAAAATAACTGATGTCGCAGTATTAGAAGAATACAAAAAAGAAATAGATGATTTAGTTAATAAAAAAGCAAAAATTGCAGGAGAAAGCAGTCCACAAGGTTCATATTTAAAACAATTAATAGAAGAAAGAAAAAACTATGAAAGTCAACTAAACTCAGGAGCGGAATATGTAAAAGCGCCAAAAAGTGGTATAGTATCATACAAAGTAGATGGTTTAGAAGAAACATTAACACCAGACTGTTTTAGTGAATTAAGTAAAGAATACTTAGAAAGTTTAAATTTACAAACAGGAAAAGTAGTAGCAACAAATGAAGAGTGTGGAAAAATAATAGACAATTTTGTATGTTATATAGCTACAATCTCAAATTCAGAAAATGCTAAACAAGCTAAAGTTGGAGATAAAATAAAAATTAGATTATCTAATAATGAAGAAGTCCCAGCAGAAATCATAAATATAGCAAATGATAGTGAAAGTGATACATTATTAATGTTAAAAATAGAAAAAGGCATAAAGGAATTAATAAATTATAGAAAAATATCATTTGATTTAATATGGTGGGATGCACAAGGGTTAAAAGTACCAAATCAAGCAATAGTTAAAGAAAATGATTTGAATTATGTAGTAAGAAAAAGAGCAGGATATTTAAATAAAATGTTAGTAAAAGTAACAAAAGAAGGAGAAAGTTATTCAATAGTAGAGCCATATGAAAGTGAAGAATTAAAAGAGTTAGGATTTTCAAATGAAGAAATAGCAAACTATAAAAAAATATCATTATATGATGAAATTGTTTTAAATCCAGATTTAAGCAAAGTAGAGTAAAATATTAATTTCATCCGCCACAACTATGAAGAATATATATTCTTTATAGTTGTAGCGAATGAACCAAAAATATTACAATTATATTACAGAAATATTAAAATATTATTACATTTTAAAAAAGTATTGACAATATAGCAAAAAAAGTAGATACTTAGTACAAGCGAAAACAAATGAAAGTGATTTAGGAGGTTTTTTTATGTCAGGAGCTTTAATGAATAAAGTTTGGGATTTATTTGGAATGGATTCAGCAGAGCCAGATGAATACGATGAAGAAAATGTATATGATTATGAAAACGAAGAGGAAGAAGAAGATAAAAAAAGATTCGGAAGAAAAAATAATAATAATAAAGTAGTTTCAATGCCACAACAACAAACAAATGCTATAAAAATGGTAATATCACAACCAACAACATTTGAACAATCAGATGAAATATGTTCTTTC
>CALXXK010000009.1 GCA_944392675.1 uncultured Clostridia bacterium | reverse complement strand
TACAGACCAAATCATCCAGAAGGATATATGTTTTTAAATAGAGAAGGAAACCCATTGAAATCAGAGAGATTAAGAGTATTTTTTAGAAGATACAGAAGAAAAGCAGGAATAAGTGAAGACTTCATAGTTCATTCACTTCGTCACGCCTTCGCTACCCGATTAGTAGAAGAAGGAATACCATTAGTACAAGTAAAAGAATTGCTAGGACATAGCTGTATCCGAAGTACCATGACGTATGTGCATATAGCAAATAATATGCAGAAAGTAGATAGTCCATTAGATATATTTTTAAAAAAGAAGGAGGAAAAATAAAATGCCAGAAGTACAAGATATAATAAAAAAATATGGAAAAGAATATAAAGAAAAACATAAAATGTTACCACATGTAGCAAAAGCAATGGGAGCAATAGAAAAATGTAGAACAGGAGAATTAGGAGCACATATAGATATATGTGATAATTGTGGATATGAAAAAATAAGTTACAATTCATGTAGAGATAGACATTGTCCAAAATGCCAAAGTATAGCAAGAGAAAAATGGATATATAATAGAGAATATGATTTATTGAATGTAAAATATTTTCATGTAGTATTTACAATACCATCAGAAATATATTTAATAGCGAAACAAAATGAAACAAAAGTGTATAATATATTGTTTAAATCAGTTGCAGAAACACTAGAAGAACTAGGAGAAGACAAGAAATATTTAGGAGCACAAATAGGATTTATGGAAGTATTACATACATGGGGACAAACATTAGTATATCATCCACATATACATGTAATAGTACCAGCAGGAGGAATAGATGATTTAGGAAGATGGAAAAATAGCAAGAAGAAATTTTTCATACCAGTAAAAGTATTATCAAGAAAATTCAGAGGAAAGTTTTTGTATTATCTAAAACAAGAAAAATTAGAATTTTATGGAGAAAATAAAGAATTGGAAATACAACAAAATTTTGATGAATTAATGTCAAGAATGTATAAAAAAGAATGGATAACGTATTGTAAACCACCATTTAAGAATCCAAAAAGTGTAATAAGATATTTAGGAAGATATACCCATAGAGTAGCAATATCAAATAACAGAATAGTAAAAGAAGAAAATGGAGAAGTAACATTTAAATATAGAGATTACAAAGATAAAAAGAAAATAAAAGAAATGACAATAAAAGCAGAAGAGTTTATCAGAAGATTTTTACTACATATATTACCACCAAGGTTTATGAAAATAAGACATTATGGATTACTAGGAAACAGAAATAAAAAAACAAAGTTAGCTGAATGCAAAAAGCTTACAAATACAGCTAACCTTGAAAAACTAGAGATAAGCACTCTAGAAATACTAAAGAAAACACTAGGTGTTGACTTTAATTTATGTCCCATCTGCAAAAAAGGACATTTATTGAGCCCAGACTCCGGATAAAATAAAACAATTCCATAGCACTTAAAAATTGCCTCTTAATTGGGGAGGGGGCCATATGCTCATTTTACAATGAAAACGTAAAAAGCACAATAGAATTACAAGAAAAATTACATAAAAAATTCAAAAAAGAGCTTCTAATTAAGAAAGATAAAAAAATAAATCCCCATAGAATATAGAAAAAGGTTTCCGCATTTACTACTATTATAATTACAGCTGGTTAGCCAGAATAAAAATAGTGCTAAAAAGGAAATTTTTTTACTGGCTAACCATCAGTAATTTCCTATACATCATAGTCTTGCTAATACTAGCAGGAGTAAGTATAGCAATGTTAACAGGAGAGAATGGAATATTAAATAAGGCAACGAAAGCAAAACAAAAAACAGAGGAATCTCAAAAGGAAGAAGAAAATAATTTGAATAGTTATGAAGAACAAATAAATGAATATGTAGAAAAAGATTGGAATAAAATATTAGCTAATGCACAGAAACATCCAGATCAAAAAACAAGTCAGGCAATAGGAGTAGGGACAGATGAAAATTCTGTGAATATGGATTTATGGGAATTTACATTATTAGATGATGGAACGTATGCATTGAATGATATAGAAGCGATAAATGGAACTATAAAGACATCAGGATATAGCAACGATAATATAGTTGAAGGAAAAATTATAGGAACTATACCACAAATAGTATGTATGAAACTTTTTCACAATGTGGTGAATTAACTGAAATGTCTGAAATTCCAAATGGAGTAACAGATATGACAAGTACTTTTTATAATTGCAACAATTTACAAAAATTAACTAGTATACCCAATAGTGTAAAAGTTATGGCATATACATTTTTCAATTGTAAGCAAATAACACTCCCTCCAGAATTACCCAATAGTGTAGAAGATCTTACATCGTGTTTTCGAAGCTGTTCTAAATTAACACAAATGCCTGACATACCTGAAAATGTCATTATTATGGCACACACTTTTATGGAATGTATAGAAATAACAGAAATGAAGAAAATACCAGATAGAGTTACAGATTTATCAGAATGTTTTAGAGATTGTGTAAAACTAAAAACGGCTACAGCTATACCAAATAGTGTAACTAATATGAGGTCTACATTTAGAGGTTGTAGTGATTTACAAGGAGTGTTAGAAATAAATGCAAATCTTACAGGAAAGATAGTAGAAGACGGATATGAAGATTATTTGCATTGTTTGAGAAATGCAACTACAAATGAGGGAATAACATTACAAATTACTGGTAGTTGTACAATATTAGATAAAATCATAGAAAATGCTAATAATTCTAATATACATTTATAAATTTAAATAGCTGTTGATGTCGGTAATAGGTTTTTGTTGCAATAGAATTTTGAATGCACAGTTACAAGAACGAGAAAAATATTTAGTGAAATGCTTGACATTACTTCTATGACTATGATATAATATCATATGTTACAAGAAGAAGCCAAAACTTCTCACCTTATCCAATAAAGGAAAAAGGTTAGAAAATAAATGAATTATAAAAAACATATATAATTTTATTTTATAATTGGCTTGTAACAAAAGTCAATTTTTTTTGTGTGGAGGTGTTTTATATAAAGCAAGAATTACCAATAAATGGTCAAATAAGAGCAAAAGAAGTTCAATTAATAGGTGACCAAGGAGAAAAAGTTGGTGTTATACCTTTAAGAGAAGCGTTAGAAAAAGCAGAAGAGAAAAACTTAGACTTAGTTTTAGTAGCTCCAAATGCAAATCCACCAGTTTGTAAAATAATGAACTATGGAAAATATAAGTTTGAGCAAGCTAAAAAAGAAAAAGAAGCAAAAAAGAAACAAAAAGTTTTAGAAATCAAAGAACTAAGAGTAACACCAAATATTGAAGAACACGATTTTGGATTTAAATCTAAAAATGCAAGAAAGTTCTTAGAAGATGGAAACAAAGTAAAAATAACTGTAAGATTTAGGGGAAGAGAAGTAAATAACTCTAAAGCTGGTGAAGTAGTATTAGAAAAATTTATAGATGTTCTAAGTGATATTTCAGTAGTAGAAAAAAAGCCTAAATTAGAAGGTAGAAATATGTTTATTATATTAGCTAAAAAGACAGACAAATAATCTGTTAATAATATACAAAAAACGAAAGGAGAAATCAAAATGCCAAAACTAAAAACAAACAAAGCTGCTAAAAAAAGATATTCATTAACAGCTACAGGGAAAGTAAAAAGAACAAAATCAAACAGAAAGCATTTATTTGCAAATAAAACAAGAAGACAAAAAAAATCAGGAAAAGTTCAAAATGCTTATGCACATAAATCATGTGAAAATACAATTAAAAAATTATTACCTTATGGTAACTAAGAAATAAAGGAAAATCATTTATTTACAAGGAAAAGAATCACTCTTTAAACAGAGTACAAATTCCTAATAAAGTTAAGTAAAACAAGGAGGAGAAAATAAAAATGGCAAGAGTAAAAACAGCAAGAACAACAAGAGCAAGACATAAAAAGATATTAAAACAAGCAAAAGGATACTATGGTGCAAAACATTATAGATTTAGAAATGCTAATCAAGCAGTAATGAAATCTTTATCATATGCATACGTAGGAAGAAAAGATAAAAAAAGTAATTTTAGAAAATTATGGATAGCTAGAATTAATGCAGCAGCTAGAATGAATGGAATGACATATAGCAAATTAATAGCAGGTCTAAAAAAAGCAAATGTTACAATAAACAGAAAAATGTTAGCAGAGCTTGCTGTAAATGATGAAAAAGCGTTTACAGAAATTGTAAAAATAGCTAAAGAAGCATAGAAATAAAAGAAGTTAAAAATAGTTTTCTAAAATGAAGACTATTTTTTTTCTAATAGGAATAAAAAAATTCCTATTAGAAAAAAGCCTTTATGAATAAATGTGTACATAAATATTAATAGAGTAAAATTCCATATATTCTTAAAATAATATAATGATGTTCATTTAAAATTTATTTTTGCATATAATATATAAAATGGCAACAGGAAAGGAGGCAAAATGAATCAAGAACAATTAATAGTAAAAAAATTAGAAAAGATTAGAAATTTAGGAATAGATAAAAAAATAAAGCAAAGTATATACAATACAATATATGATGAAGAATTTAATGATATATCAATTAGGATAAAAACAGATAAGTCAGCTATAAATAAATTGCAATTTAGAGAATATAAAAAGGCTGATGAATTAAGAGACTTAATTGGAATAATGATTACGACAGATACAGAAGAAGAAGTATATAATATAACAAAGAAGATAATATTTAAAAATTCAGATTGTATAATCAAAGATTATATACAACATCCTAAAAATGGGTATAAAAGTATACATTTAAATTATTCATTAAAAACAGAAGAAATGAATGACATTCCAGTAGAAATACAAATAAAGACTGAAAATATGCGTAAAGCCCAAGATTTGATTCATGACAAAATATATAAAAACTTAAATTTGCCATTGAACATTAGAAATTTGTTGTCTACAATTATGTTTAAATATATAGAATATAAACAAAGTCTTGGTGAAACTGTATCAAATGATGATGAGTATATTTATAGATTAAATGAATATATAAAATAAAACAACAATAATCAAAGAGAAATTATTGTTGTTTTTTATTTATTGAAACTTGAAAAAGGCTTAACAAAGATAGATTTGTAGAAATTTTCTTCAAAAATATTATCTATTGTTTTTTCATTTTTGGTTTAGATATAAGTGATGCAATATATCCAAAGAATACAGCAGCAGCAATTCCACCAGCAGCACTTTTAACTCCACCAGTAAAAGTACCAATTAAACCACTTTGTTGAACTTCTTCAATTGTACCTTTAGCCAAATTATATCCAAATCCAGTAAGAGGAACTGTAGCACCACTACCAGCAAAATCTACCAAATATTTATAGATTCCAAGTCCACCAAGAATAACACCTGTTGTAACAAAAATTACTAAAATTCTTGCAGGAGTAAGCTTAGTTTTATCAATTAAAATTTGGCCTATAATACATATTATACCACCTGTTACAAAACATTTTAATAACGTAACCCAATCAAAAACCATTGACCAATCTATATCCATAATAAATCTCCAATCTATAAAATTATAATTCAATACTTATTGCATGTGCAATACCAGGAATAGTTTCACCTTGTTGAGAACTTGTAGAATTCATCAAAGCACCTGTTGCAATTAACAACAATTTCTTTATTTTTTTATCTTGTAATTGTTTGAAAAAGTAACCAGAAAAAACTGTACCACAACATGCACATCCACTACCGCCAGAATGAGTATCTTGTTTATTTTTATCAAATATTAAAACACCACAATCATTATAATTAGATTTAATATTATAACCTTGAGATTTCATAATATCAATTACAATTTCTTTACCAATATGACCTAAATCACCACTAATAATTGCATCATAATAGCTTGGATTTCTACCAGTATCTAAAAAATGAGTAGTTAAAGTATCAGCAAATGCAGGTGCCATTGCGGCGCCCATATTATTTCCATCTTTTATACCCATATCAACTATCTTTCCTGGAGTTATATGAGTAATAAAAGGACCATTTCCATTTTTAGAAATAACAGCAGCGCCAGCGCCAGTTACAGTCCATTGACTAGTAGGTGGACGTTGATTTCCTAATTCCAAAGGAAATCGAAACTGTTTTTCAGCACTACAAAAATGGCTAGAAGTAGCGCATACTACATTATTAGCAAAACTTTCAGCACAAATAGCTGCCAAGCTCATAGATTCAACAAAAGTAGAGCAAGCACCAAAAACTCCAAAAAATGGTAAACTCAAACCTCTTAAGCCAAAACTAGAAGAAATACATTGATTAAGTAAATCACCAGCAAATAAACAATCAAAATCATCAATAGAAATACCAGATTTATTAATAACTAAATTTACAGTTTCCTTAATAATTTTACTTTCAGCCTTTTCCCAGGTTTTTTCACCCCAAAACTCATCATCTAAAGTATTATCAAAATACTTAGACAATGGTCCTTGAGCTTCTTTCGGTCCAACAATAGAAGCACACTCAGTAATTGTAGGCGGATTATCAAACTTAATGGTTTGTTTTCCTAATTTTTGCAAAAAACTCAACTCCTTTTTTGTTGACATAGGGATTTTAGGGACGGGGCTTTAAATCCCTATAAATTATTTGTATTTATAATTTTATTTTTTTTATAAGGATAGGGATTTAAAGCCCCGTCCCTAAAATCCCTATGCTAGTCTTCAAAAATTTTTATTAAACTAAAGTTACACTTTGTGTATTAAAAATCAAATAAATAATTCCTACTATAATAGCAGTAGATATACCAAATACTAATACAGGTCCTGCAACGGTAAACATTTTTCCACCAACACCCATTACATAGCCTTCAGATTTATATTCCATAGCAGGTGAAACTATAGAATTTGCAAAACCTGTTATAGGAATTAAAGAACCAGCACCAGCAAATTTTCCAATTTTATTGAATAAATTTAATCCAGTTAAAAATGCAGAAATAGCAATTAATAAAATGGAAACAATTGTACTAGACATTTGTGCATCAAAACCACGTTGTTTGCATATATTAAAAATGACTTGACCTATTGTACAAATTAATCCACCAACCCAAAATGCATTAAAGCAATTTTTTAAAATAGTAGAAGGCGGTGATTTTTTTTCTACATATGTTTTATATGTTTCTTTTGACTCTATTGGATTCATAATAAACCTCCTCATATAGTAATAATGAATGCAAGAATACTTTTTTATATTTTGTATGAAGGTCCGTCCCTTTAATCCCTAATTTTAGGGATTGAAGGAACGTCCCCTATTTACGATTTAAGTCAATAATAAAACTTAAGTCTAAATCAACAAAATATTCAGAAATTTTGCCTCCGTCAATATTGGCTCTTTGTTCTATAACTTTGACATCAGTTATATAATCTATCGTTTTAGAAGCTTCAGCTATTGCTTTAACGATGGCATCTTTCCAAGAAATGTTTGAATTTCCTGTTAATATTAAGTGTTTTTTAATTTCCATTATATATACCCTCCAAAATCTTTTAAAAATATCTTTTCCAAAACTTAGAAAAATATACAAAAATATTATAAATAGATATAAAAAATGAATATAATTTGATATAATTTAATTATATCTAAAAAATTTGATATAATTTGATATAATTAAACATAATTAGATATAATAAAATTTGAAAATAAATAAATAAAAAAATAAATAAATAAATGAATTAAAATATGAAAAGGAGAATAAAAAATGATAGATAAAGCAAGAGAAACAGCGCTAAAAATACTATATAAATTAGATAAAGAAAATGGATATTCAAATATTGTATTAAATGAAGTAATAGGAAAAAACAAGAAAAATTTAAATGATAAAGATATTGGCTTAATATCTGAAATAGTATATGGTACAACTACTTGGAGACTAACTATAGATGAAATAATTAAAAAATATTCAAAGATAAAATTAAATAAAATTTCAGTATGGATATTAAATATTTTAAGAATAGGAATTTATCAAATAATTTTTTTGGATAAAATTCCTAAATCTGCAGCAGTTAATGAAGGTGTTAATTTAGCTAAAAGATATGGACATAAAAGTAGTGCTAATTTTGTGAATGCGATATTAAGAAAAGTAGATAAAAAAGATTATGAAGAATTTTCTGATATTAAAAATGATATCGAAAGAATTTCTAAACAATATTCTATGCCAACATGGATTATAGAAGAATTATTACAAGAAATGTATATTTTTAAAGTTGAAGAAATATGTAAGTATTCAAATGTAAAACCTAAAATAAATATAAGGATTAATAAATTGAAAACAAATAAACAAGAACTAGAAGAAAATTTAAAAAATGAAAATATCAAATATACTGAAGGAAAAATAAATGATTTTTTAGTAATAGAAAAAATGAAAAATATAGAAAATATGGATTTGTTTCAAAAAGGCTATTTTACTGTACAAGATGAAATGGCAGGACTTATCTCTATAGTATTAGATCCAAAGGAAGGAGAAAATATATTAGATTGCTGTAGTGCACCTGGTGGAAAAACAACATATATTGCTGAATTGATAAAAAATAATGGAGTAATAGATGCGTGGGATATACATGAACATAGAGTAAAATTAGTTAAAGAAAATGCAAATAGACTAGGTATTACATGTATAAATACAAAAGTACAAGATGCGACTATATATAATGAAGAATATGAAAATAAATACGATAAAATTTTATTAGATGTACCTTGTTTAGGGTTGGGAGTCCTAAAAAGAAAACCAGATATAAAGTGGAAAAGAAAAAAAGAAGATGTTGAAGAAATTAATAAATTACAAATGCAGATTTTGAATACTTGTTCAAAATACTTGAAAAAAGGTGGAGAACTAATATATTCTACATGTAGTATATTGAAAAAAGAAAATGAAGATATTATACAAATGTTTATAGAAAATAATCCAAATTTTGAAATTGTGGATTTAAATGAAAAATATGGAAAATATACGGAAAATAGTGAAGAAAAATCAAAGTATATAAAGTTATTTCAAAATAACGAAAATGATGGATTTTTTATTTCAAAATTGATAAAAAAATAAAATATTACAGAAATATTACAGTTATATTACGATTGCATTAAATGTATTGACTTTTTTGTAAATAAATATAAAATATAAGTAAATGTTGTGTTTAGTAAAAATATTTTGTAAATTTATACAAGTATTATTTATCGAAAAGTGTAAAAAATAAAAATATAAAAAATAAAAGGAGAAAAAAATGTCAATTTGTTTAGGACTATATATAGAAGACAATTTAATTAAATATGCTAAAGTTTCAAGAAAAAAAGATGAAATGAAAGTTGAAGCTTTTGGTATAAAATTTTATGATAATATCGAAAAAGCTATAGATCAAGTAATAGAAGAAACTTATAGTCAAAAGGTACCTATAAGTATAAATTTGTCGGAAGAAATATATAATTATTTTGATATGTTTTCGTTATTAACAAAACAAGATTTGCAGAAAGCAATATCAACAGAATTTGAATCTTATTGTGCAGACAGAGGCTATAATCCAAACGCTTTTGAAACAAGATATGCAATATGTGATAATAGTTTAGATAAAGACAAAATAAAAGTAATTCATATAGCAGAAAATAAGATTGAATTAGCAAATAGAATACAACAAATAGACGGATATAAACTATCAAATATTTCTCCTATCTCTATGTCAATACCAAACTTACTAAACAATGAAGAAGAAAAAAATTATATGATTGTTAATATAGAGGACATGACTACTATAACAACAATTTTAAATAATAAAGTATATGATGTAGAAAAAATTGAAGAAGGAAGTAGAGATATATTATCAAGAATTAACTTGAAAGAAAATTCATATTCAAAAGCATATGAAATATGTAAAAATACTACTATATATACATCAGAAGGAAAAGGCTTGCAAGAAGGAGAACAAAATTATTTAGAAGATATTGTACCTACATTATATGATGTTTTAGGAGTAGTAAGGAAGAAAATAAATGAAGTAACAGAAAAAATAGAAAAAGTGTATATAACAGGTACAGCAGCTTTAATAAATAATATAGATTTATATTTCCAAGAATATTTATTAGATACAGATTGTGAAATATTAAGACCATATTTTGTAAAAAATACCAAAGCGATAAATATTAAAGATTATATAGAGGTAAATTCAGCAATTTCATTAGCTTTAATGGGATTAGGAGAAGGAATTTCAGGTATTAACTTTAGAAAACAAACCTTTGCTGATAAAATACCAGATTGGTTAAAAATACAAGTATCATCTGAGAAGAATCCTAAAAAACGTAAAAATCAAGGTGGATTATTTACATGGGATTTAGGACAAAAGCTAGATAAAACAGAAATAGGGTTAGTTAGAATAGCTGTATTTATGTTATTATTAATAATTATATATAGTGCTTTTTCAGCAGTGTTAGCATTTTCTATGACAAATAAGAAAAATGAAGCAATAGACTCTATAAACCATACTAATAAAGAAATATCTAAAATTTCTACAGATGATGAGAAAATAAAATCAAAAACAAATGAATATTCAACAATAATAGAAAACATTCAATCATTTAGTAATAACTCAACAGAAAGAAACAGAACTAGAAATGCAATACCAAATTTATTAAATCAGATAATGGCATCTATTCCAGCAAATGTTCAATTAACATCAATTGAAAATACAACAGATACACATATAGTGATGGAAGCTAAATCTACAAAATATGAACAATTAGGATTCTTTATAGCAACATTAAAAAATGAAGTTATATTGCAAGATGTAATATCTACAGCTGGACAAAAAGAAGGAGATATAGTAACAATAAAAATAGAAGGAGAATTGCCATGAAAAAATTATTAATGTTAATATTAATTGCATTACTTGTAGCACTTTCTATATTTATTGTAATTAATGGTTTTAATTTAGGAAAAGTAGAAGTGTTAGGATTAAATGGAATTAAGACCAGAAATTCAGAATTAGATGAAAAGATACAAGAAGCAACTAAATTGGCTACTACAGAATATAAGGAAACTTTACAAACATTAGAAAAAGATGCAAAAGATTTTGAAGCTAAAAAACAAGAATATCAAAGTCTTTCTACAGCATCTGATGGAGCAGATTTACAAATTGCAAGTCAATTCCAAAGATATAATTATGAAAGATTATTAGTTGAATTAGGAAGACATGCAACAAGTGAAGGTGCAAATTTAAAAATTGATGTTGTAGGAGATGGAATTGAATTACAATTAGGAGCCAATGAAAAAATTTATTTATATGATTTTAACTTTACTGTAACAGGAAGTTATGTAGCAATAACAAGTTTTGTATCAGATATAGAAAATGATGCAGATTTAGGATTTAGAATTGAACAATTTAAATTAAAACCAGGTACTTCTACATCAAATTTACAAGCAACATTTACATGTAAGAATATACCAATGATAGAAAAAATACCTGTAATTGTAACATCTAATGATGCAGGAGAAAACGGAACAGAAGAAAATAATGCAAATACAACCAATGAAAATTCTAATTCAACAAATACAAATACAAATTCTACTAATAATACAAATACATCATCAAATACAACAAATACAAATGATTAATAAATAAAAATCTTAGCAAAGGAGTTTATTATGGCTAAAACAGTTTTAAAAGAAATAATAATAATCTTGCTACTATGTTTAGCAATAATATTAATTTTAGGAATTTTGTTATATGAATATGTTCCTATAGCAAAAGTTATTCCTGAGGAAGTTTCATATACAACTCCAGAAAATATACAAAAAGAAATTTCAGAAGAAGACAAAGTTGAACCTGTAATTTATACTTATGAAGTTCAATCAGAAGACCTAAACGCTTATAAAAGAATTCAAGAATATCAACCAGGTAAAGCAAATCCTTTTTCTGATTTAAGTACACAAGCTGGAGAAGGAACACAAAATAGTAATAGTTCTAATGGAGGAACAAACAACTCAGGAAATTCAAGTAATTCAAACAATTCAAGTTCTTCAAATTCAGGAAATAGTTCAACAACAAACAGTAATTCAAATACATCAAGCAGTGGAGGATATTATCCTGATAAAGGAACAAAATAATTAATTAGTTATTAACGTTATATTTATATTTATTATAAATATATCTCAAATATAAATAAATTTGCAAAAGAAAAGGAGGGAGATATTATGAGAAACCAAAGAGGTATTACTTTAATTGCTTTAGTAATTACAATCATAGTATTATTAATATTAGCAGGTGTATCTATAGCAATGTTAACAGGAGAAAATGGAATACTAAATAAAGCAACATCTTCAAGGACTGCAACAAATAAAGCTGAAGCAGTTGAAAGAATAAATTTAGCTTTAAATGCAGTAAAAACAGAAATTTATGACCAACAAAGTAGAGAAGGTCAAGCAAATTGGGAGCCAATAACAGGAACATCTACGTATACTCTTGAATCAGAAATAACTACTGCTCTAGGATTGGATGGCTTTGATACTGAATATAATACATCTACACCAATTCAATCAAATACGTATTCTTATTCTTTTAATAGTTCAACAGGAGTATTGACTTTAGCATATTATAATACAACAACAGAAGTTGGAACACAAGCTTCACCAATTTCAGGATCAATTGATTTAAAAGCTTCATCAAATTATGAAATTGATAAAGCCGAATAAAAATTTTAAATTTATATTAGGAGGAAAAAATGAGAAATCAAAAAGGTATTACTTTAATAGCTCTTGTTATCACAATAATTGTATTATTAATATTAGCAGGTGTATCAATTGCAATGTTAACAGGAGAAAATGGTATTTTAAATAAAGCAACTTCTTCAAGAACTGCAACAAATCAGGCAGAAGCAATAGAAAGAATAAATTTGGCATTAAATGCAGTTAAGGCAGAAATATATGATCAACAAAGTAGAGAAAGTCAAGCAAATTGGGAACCAATTGCTACAGGAGGTACTGATATACAACAAGCAATAAAAGATATTTTAGTTGCTGATGGATTTGGTACAACTAGTGGATCAGATAATTATTATTATGATTTTGATGATGCTAATGACGTTTTAGTATTATCATATTATAATGATACTACAGAAGTTGGATCTTCAAGTGATCCAATAAGAGGAATAATAAACTTAAATCCATCAACATCATATAGAGTAACAAAAGCTGATACAAATGCTGTAAGCTAAAAATTATACAAATATACTAGATAAACAATATAAAAAGCCATACGCACACTATGTGTGTATGGCTAAAATTATAAAAAGGGAGAAACAATGGAAATAATATTTTATATATTGATATTTATAATCGGGTCACTTTTTGGAAGTTTTTATACATTAGCAATATATAGAATTCCAAAGAAACAAGATATAACGCACACACATTCATATTGTCCTAATTGTAATCACAAGTTAGGATTATTAGACTTAATTCCAATATTTAGTTATATTTTTCTATTAGGAAAATGTAGATATTGTAAGGAAAAAATAAGGCCAAGATATTTAATAATAGAAATATTATCAGGAGTACTTTTTCTTTTGATAGCATATCTTACAAACTTTAATTTAGAAACACTATCTACTTCAACAATAATTCAATACTCATTTATGGTATTATATATAACATTTATAATACTTATGGCAGGAATAGATAAAGAAAATAGAAAAATAGAAAAATCAGTAACTATATATGGTATTGTTATATCTATTATGTATATGATATATCTATGCATAGTAGAATACACTAATATATATAGATATGTTATATATCTTTTGTTATACATAGTAATATTAATTTTTGATACAGTTACACTAAAAAAATATGCTAAAAGTACATATGTAAATTCAATATTATTATGTATCATAACAATGATAATTTTCACAAATGAATATATAGTATTTAACTCAATAATTTTAACTTTATTATCAATAGCTATATATCTAATTATAAATAAAGTAAAAGACAGAAGAAACAGAAATAAAAAAACAGATAGACAACTTGCTAGAAATTTAAGTATAGGTTTTTATCTTGGATTTACAAATATATTAATACTTTTATTAATTTTAACTTACACAAATTTTGTTCAATAGAGGAGAAATATATGAAAATAAAAGAAGAAAAAGGTTTTACTGCCGTAGATGTTTCTATAGCAATAATTATAATATTTATATTTACATCAATATTAGCAGTACTTTTCTTTCAATATAATAATTCATCACAAGAGTTAGAAAGAAAATCACAGGCAACATATTATGCTATTGCTGAAATAGAAAAAATTAAGAATTCTGACTTTGAAAATTATATTGGACAAGGTGTTTCAAATATAGAGACAGTAGAAGAAGGAAATGTACAGATACAAAATGAATCTGGAATAACTGAAGATACAGAATATTATAAAACAATAACAGTTGAAGATTACGCATATTCAAGAACAGGAAAAAAGCAAGATTTAGTTAAAACTTTTAAAGTAACAATAAGTTATAAATTTAATAATAAAACACAATCAGTAGAACTTTCAACTGTAAAAACGAAAGGAAATTAGTATGAAAAATGAAAAGGGTATAACTTTAGTATCTTTAATAATTTATGTAATAGCTATGTCTATTGTTATAGGCATTATAGCGGTGATATCTGGATATTTTTATAAAAATGTGGCAGATACATCTGGTAATATTGAACCAATGACAGAATATACTAAATTTAATTCATTTTTTTCAGAAGAAATAAACGAAAAAGGAATAAAAGTTTTGGACTGTAAAACTACAAATTCCAATGATGGAAGTATAGATACAAGTTATATAGTATTTGATAATGGAGTTCAATATACATATATATCTGCTAATAAAGGTATATATAGAAATAAAGTAAAAATAGCTAGAGGAATAGATGAATGTACTTTTGAATATAAAGTTGAAAACGCAAAAGATATTGTAAATGTTAGCTTTAAAGCTAAAAAATTGAATAATCCAATGACATATACACTTAAAAATTAATATATTTTAAGAAAGAGAGGTTATAATATGGATATAAGAAAAAGACAACCTATAGGAGTTGAATTAGTAAAAAGAGGAGTTGTTACAGAATTAGATATAAAAAATGCATTAGAATATCAAAAAGACCATCCAAATAGAAAAATTGGAGATATATTATATATATTAAATGCATGTGAACCTAAAAAATTAATAGAAGCAATAGGAGATATTGTAGGGGTAAAAGGAATATTATTACATGCAAGAAATATAAAAGTAAGATTAAATGACTATATGTCTTTAGATATTGCAAAGAAAAATAAAGTTATACCTTTTGAAGTTTCAGCTGGAAAAGTAAAAGTATGTTTTGCAAACACTGTTAATGATAAAAATATGGATACAATCAAACTATTATTTTTAAATAAAGGGCTAATAATGGAAAGCTATATTACCTTTGAAAGTGATATAGATAGAATACTAAAATCAATGGAGGGAACATCAGATGAGAGTTTAACAAATACAGGTAGAAATGATTCAATAACTACATTGGTAGATAGTATTATAAAAACAGGAATAGACAGAAGAGCAAGTGATATCCATATAGAGCCAATGGACACATATGTTAGAATAAGATATAGAATTGATGGAGAATTATTTACAGCAGCAAAAATTGATAAATCAAAGCAACAACAAATTATAGGAAGATTAAAAGCTATTTCAAATATGCATCAAGAGAAACAAGAATCACAAGATGGTAGAATATTATTATATGATGATTATAACATTCGTGTTTCTTCACAGCCAAATGTTAATGGTGAGAAATTTGTATTAAGATTATTGAAGAAAAATGCAAATATAAAAAATATATTTGAATTAGGTTTTCCTAAATCAGAAGAAGAATTAAAAAAGAGTATAAATAAAAAGAATAGTATGACTATAATTGCTGCACCAACAGGAGAGGGAAAAACAACAAGTTTATATAGTATAATAGATTATTTAAATAGACCAGAAATAAATATAACTACAATAGAAGATCCAGTAGAAATACGAATAAAAGGATTGAACCAAGTTGAAATAGATAATAGAGCATCATTTTCAGATTCTTTAAGAACAGTATTAAGACAGGACCCAGATATTATCCTTGTAGGAGAAATAAGAGATACAGAAACAGGAGAAATAGCTGTACAAGCAGGTCAAACAGGACATTACGTATTATCAACAATTCACACAATAGATAGTATAGAAGTAATTACAAGATTAAGAAAATTGGGATTATCAGATTATGATATATCAAGTACTTTAGCTACAGCAATATCTCAAAGATTAGTAAGAAAATTATGTCCAAAATGTAAAAGAGAAAGAGATTTTGATGATGAAGAAAAAGCTATAATTACTTCTATAGGAAAAAGATACGGTGTAGATTTTGATTTAAGTGGAAAAACATATGAAGCAATGGGATGTCCATATTGTAATAATACAGGATATTATGATAGAACTGGAGTATTTGAAATATTAGATTTAACAGAAGAAATAAAAGAAGCAATAATGAATGGAGAATCAAGTATACAAATTAGAAGAATAGCTTTACAACAAGAATATAGACCACTAATAGTTGATGGAATTAATAAAGTTATAAAAGGTATAACAACTTTAGAGGAATTAAACAAAAAATTAGTAATTTATTAAAGTATCTAAGGAGGAAAAAAACTATGAATATGGAAAAAATATTGGATGAAGCAATGAGAAGAGATGCTTCAGACGTACATTTAATATGTAACAATAAACCAATGTTAAGAATAATGAGGGATTTAGTTCCAGTAGAAGGGAGTAAAGTTTTAACTCCAGAAGATATGAGTGAAATGTATGACTTTTTAGTAAAAGGTAACATAGATAAAGATGAAGTATATAACCAAACTAAAAAATTAGATATGTCATATGAATATAAAGGAATTCGTTTGAGAGTTAATATATCTTCTTCAGATGATATTCCACTATGTACACTAAGACTTATAAAAAATGAATTACCAACATATGAGTCTTTAGGAGTTCCAGATATAGTAAGAAGAATGACATATCAATCACAAGGTTTAATACTGGTAACAGGAAAAACAAACTCAGGAAAAAGTACAACACTAAATGCTTTAGTAAATTATATAAATGAAAATCAAAACAAGAAGATATTAACACTAGAAAACCCTGTTGAATATAAACATACTTCAAAAAAATCAATAATCGTACAAAAAGAAGTAGGAAGAGGAAAAGACGTATTAACATTTAGTGATGGTGTTAAGAACTCTTTAAGAGAAGACTGTGATATACTAGTAATAGGGGAAATAAGAGATAGAGCTACAATGGAAGCAGCAATAGAAATGGCAGAATCAGGACATTTAGTTATAGGAACACTTCATACAAAATCATGTGCAGAAACTATAGATAGAATGATAAACTTCTATGAAGTAAGAGATCAAGCAACTATAAAATATTTATTATCAGCATTATTAAAATTAGTTGTATCACAAAGATTATTAAAAGGAATAGATGATAAACTAGTATTAGTTCCAGAAGTAATGGTTGTAGATAATATTGTATCAGGAATTATAAGAAAAGATAAAATAAGTGTATCAGAAATAGAAGATGCAATACAAAGTAACTTAGAAAAAGGAAGTATAGGATTAATAAATTCATTAGCAAAACTATTTGTAGAAAATAGAATTAGCTTAGAATTAGCAAAATCACAAATAGAAGAAAAAAATATAGATACATTAAATAGAACAATTATGCAAATGAAAATTAAAAAATAAAAAAGGAGGATAATATGCCTACGTATATGTATAAAGCTATTACTAAAACAGGAGTAGTAGTTAGAAATAAAGTAGAATCTCAAAGTAGACAAAATCTAATAAAAACTTTAAAAAATAATAATTTGTTACCAATTTCTATAGAGCAAATGTCATATATTGGTTCAAAAGGACAAAGAAAGAAAAAAAGAAATGTAACAGATATACAAGAAATAATGAAAAATGTAAATACAACTCAATTAGGTTCAAAAGGAAAAAAATTGTCTACAAAAGAAAAAATAAATCTTTATTTTGCAAAAACTGAAAAAATAACACAAAGAGATTTGGTAGTATTTACACAAAATTTCTACTTGCTAAAAAAGGCAAACTTTAATAATATACATGCATTAAATACTATAATAGAAAGTACAGAAAATGTAACATTTAAGGGAATACTAGAAGATATCTTAGCAGGAGTAGAAGCTGGAGAAAATATGTATACTACAATGGAATATTATGAAAATGTATTTCCATATATATATATAAACATGATAAAAGTAGGTGAATTATCAGGTTCTCTTACAAAATCATTAGAACAAGCTGTTAGATATTTGGATGAAACAGAATCTTTAAATAGAAAATTGAGATCAATTTTAATACCTAATATAATTCAATTTGTATTATTAATTGTCATGTTAGTTGTAGGTACATTATTTGCAATACCAGCAATACAAAGTGTATTTGATCAAGTAGGAACAGAAGAAGAATTACCAGCAATAACTTTATGGTTTGCAGACTTTATGAATGTAGCTATACAGTATTGGTATATACCTGTAATAATTATACTGGCTATTACGGGGGTAATATTATTATATATTAGTACGCCAAAAGGAAAATATAATTTCCATTATTTTAAATATAGAATGCCAATATTTGGTGAATTAATATTTGCACTTGATTTTAATAGATTAATGAAAGCAATGTTATTAAATTTAAAAAATGGAATGAGAATACAAGAATCATTAGAAGTAAGTAAAAACGTAGTACAAAACTATGTTATGTTATCAATAATAGAAACTTCAATAAATAATATTCTTATAGGAGAATCTTGGGTTGAACCTTTTGAAAAATCTGGACTATGTAAGCCAATGATGACTGAAATGTTAAAAATAGGTATGCAAACAGATTTAACAGAAATGATTGAAAAATTAGTAGAATATATACAAATAGATATTGATAATATAATGAATAAGATTATGAAGGCTTTACCTCAAATTGTGTATGTTATAGTTGGTGTAGTATTAATATTCTTTGTTATAGTAGTATTAGTACCATGTGTACAAGTTTATATGGGAAATTTCTTATTCTCAGCATATGGAGTGTAAAAACTAAACTCATTTGGAATTTATTTGCTGATTTTCCAAGTGAGTTTTTTTAGTTATAAGAAATTTTTTACAAAAAATTTTACACGAGAACAAATCAAAAAGATTAAAAAAATAAAAGGAATAAAAAATGAATACTATAAACAAAATAAATTATCAAAAAATAAAAAATGGAATATTGATGATATTATTAAGTATATGGATTTTAATTCCATTGCTAAAAGAAATAAAACTAACAGCTCATTATGTAAATATACATGAATATGATTACATGAAAATATTAGCAATAGTTGGAATATATATAATAACATATGAAATATACAAAAAATTTTTAGCATGCCAAAATAAAAAAGATTTTTTAAAAGAATTACTGCCAATATTAATATTATTACTATATTTAATTTGGACTTTAATTTCTGCATTATGTGCTAAAGATAAAGAACTTGCCTTTTGGGGGACAAGTTATAGGCAAGATGGATATATAACATATCTTACATATGCTGGATTTTTTGCTTGTGCATTTTTAATAGAATCAAAAAAAATAAGAAAATATTTATTAAATTTATTTGTATTTGTAGCAACAGTAAATGTCATATTATTTCAATTAACAAATTATGGCTATTTATACAATATATTTAGATTTCAAAATCCTACATTAGGAGTTTTTTATAATTCCAATCATTATGGATATTACTTATTGATGGCATTAACAACTATAGCAATATTATTTATAACTGAAAAAAATAAAATAAGTAAAGCTTTATACATACTTTCATATATTTTAGTATTATATTATTTTATACTAAACAATACATTTGGATGTTATATAGCATTTTTTATTACAATAATAATATTTTTTGTATATGAAATATACAAAAAAGAAAATGTAAAAGCATCAGTAGTATTTTTAACAATATTTATTATAATGTCATTTGCTGTCCAATCAAATGGAGAAAATATAGTGATGAAAAATGTAAGTGTCTTATTTACTGATATAGGAAAAATAATTAATATAGATACTCCAGAAAATGGTATTATAGACAAACAATTAAAAGAAAATAATTCAAACTATTCAGATGATACGAAGATAAAAAATAAGAATAAAAATGAAATAGATAATCAAGAATACGGAAGTAATTCAAATAAAGAAAGTTCAAGTTGGCAAAAAGCAGGAAGTGGTAGAGCGCAACTATGGAAATATGGAATACAAATATTCTTAGAAAAGCCTATTATAGGATATGGTCCAGAAAATTTAGAAAAAGAATATGATAGATTTAATATACAACAAGATAGACCTCACAATTTAATAATTCAGCTAGCAACAACATCAGGAATTATAGGATTACTATTATATTGTACAGCAATAGGAATTATTATAATAAAAGGTATAAAAAAATTAAAAGAAAAAGAAAGTATGCAAAAATTAGTGTTATTTGTTATAATAGCATACTTGATATCAGCAATGTTTGGAAATTCTATGTATTATACTTCGCCATATTTCTTTATATTTTTAGGTTGGCTAATGAGAGATAATATAGAAAATAAATATATATGAATTATAATATGGTAAAGAATAATAAAGAGTTATAGTAGAGTTTCATACAAAAACTAAATATATTTTATAAAGGGTGATAGTAAAATGAATATTGGGATTGATTTAGGAGGAAGTCACATAGCAATAGGAGTAGTAAACAACAAAGGATTAATACAAGAAAAAATAGAAAAAAGAATATTAGCAAAAGAAAAACAAAATATAAAAAACACTATAGAAGAATATATAATAAAAAACGTAAAAGAATTTATGAAAAAATATGAAATATCAAAAATAGGTATGGCAATTCCAGGAACAGTAAATGAAAATACTATAATTAAGTCAGTAAATTTAAATATAGAAAATTATAATATAGTAGAAGCACTAAAAAAATCAATAAAAATGCCAATATCAATAAAGAATGACGCAAAATGTGCAGCAATAGCAGAAAATAAATATGGATGTTTAAAGAAATATAAAAGAACATTATTTTTAACATTGGGTACAGGAATAGGAGGAGCTGTAATAATAGATAACGAATTATTGGATACAGGTAATTTTCCAGGATGTGAATTTGGACATATGATAATTGAAAAAAATGGTAAAGATTGCAAATGTGGAAAAAAGGGATGTTTTGAAAGATATGCTTCAATGAAAATTTTGAAAGATAATATTAGAAAAGAACTTGGTTTAGACGAAAAAACCAGAGGTCAAGAAATATATGATATTATAAGAAATAATAATACTAGTAATATAAATTATGAGAAAATAGAAAATACAGTAGATGAATTTATAGAAAATTTAGCTATAGGAATTTCAAATTTAATAAATATTTTTGAACCAGAAGCAATTGGAATTGGTGGTAGTTTTGTGTATTTCCAAGAAGTTTTACTAAATAGATTGAAAGCCAAGATTTTAGAAGGAAATCTTTTATTTAATGATAGAAAAACTATTAATATTGAAACAGCCATTTTAGGAAATGAATCTGGTATTATAGGTGCAGTTATATAGTTGAAAAATTTAATCTTTGATTAGTTGTGTTTTGAAGACATGGTTCATGGTTGTAATCCCCCAAGATATATATATTATATTTTTCGCTATCCCAACACTTTACATACTCTAATAAAATCAGCTCCCACGGGACTGTCGCTGATTTAATAAGAGTATGTATCGTGTCGGTCCCCACGAAACCCGCTTAAAATATAATATATATATCTTGGGGGTTTGCAACCATGAACCATGTCTTTAAAACATGACTAATCAAAGAATTTTTATAAAAATGCTTGATTTTTTAGTATTTTTCTGATAAAATATTATGCATATTAAAAAACACACAAAGAGAGTTTTGAGGATGTGCCTTTAAGGTTCCAAAAAATGAAGAACTTTGTGGAAGATATAACAAAAAGGGAGGAATTAAAAATGGCAGTAGTTGCAATGAAACAATTACTAGAAGCAGGTGTTCACTTTGGACATCAAACAAGAAGATGGGATCCTAAAATGGCTGAATATATATTTCAAGCTAGAAATGGAATCCATATAATTGATTTACAAAAGACATCAAAAAAATTAGATGAAGCTTATGCTTTTATCAAAGAACAAGCAGAAGAGGGAAAAACAATTTTATTTGTAGGAACAAAAAAACAAGCACAAGAATGCATAAAAAATGCAGCTGAAAAATGTGGAATGTACTATGTAGACCAAAGATGGTTAGGAGGAATGTTAACTAACTTTGGAACAATCAAAAAAAGAGTACAAAGATTAAAAGATTTAGAAAAAATGGCTGAAGATGGAACATTTGATGTTTTACCTAAAAAAGAAGTAATATTACTAAAAAAAGAAATGGAAAAATTAGAAAGAAATTTAGGTGGAATCAAAGAAATGGATCAATTACCAGGAGTTATATTCTTAGTAGATCCTAAAAAAGAAAGAATAGCTATATTAGAAGCTAAAAAATTAAACATTCCAGTAGTTGGTTTAGTAGATACAAATTGTAATCCAGAAGAATTAGATTATCCAATACCAGGAAATGATGATGCAATAAGAGCAGTAGCATTAATTGCAGATGTTATGGCAAATGCAGTAATAGAAGGAAAACAAGGAGAAAGCTTTGAGACTCAAGCTGAAGAAGAACAAACAGTTGAAACTTCAGAAAATCCAAGTATGGAAGAAGTTGTTGAAGAAGCAGAAAGTGAAGAAAAAGTAGAGGAATAATAAAATACAGACAAAATAAATTGAAAAGACTTAAAACAGCTCAAATAATTGAGTAAAAAGTTATACATGAATTTATAAAAATTCATAAAATATATAAAAATAATAAAGAAAGGAGACGTATCAAACTAAATACTAGTTTTTTAGAGATGATATGTCTTTTCTTGTAATAAAAGGGAGGAATTTATAATGATTTCAGCAAGTTTAGTTAAAGAATTAAGAGAAAAAACAGGTGCAGGAATGA
>CALXXK010000008.1 GCA_944392675.1 uncultured Clostridia bacterium | reverse complement strand
TAAGGACAGAATTTTTTGAATAAAACATTGACTTATCGCATAAAATATAGTATCATAGTATTAGAAAGTAATCAATAGGGATTGCTGTGGGAGGAACGAAAGTTCCAGTAAAATTGCTATGGGAGGCAACTAATTAGAAATAATTAGTTGCCAGTTTTCTTATTTTATGTTATATTGATTATAACAGTTGATGAATCAAATTATTTTTTTGAGCAGAATATGTGAGAAACACCTTGAAGATTATGCAATTTTTTCGCAAATAACCTCCCTAAACGCTCCATTATCATAAAAACAATAGAATAATTAATCAAGCACAAAACTTTTCCCATTCAAATAATTCAAAATCCCACTATCATTTTTAAAATTAAACTTCAAAACATAGCTACAAAGCATCTGATATTTCTTTTTAAACTTTTTGTTAATCAAATTATTTCCATACTTACCATCACCAATAATAGGAAATCCAAGATATGCCAAATGAGCACGAATCTGATGTGTTTTACCAGTTTCTATTTCCACATCTAAAAGACAAGTATTATTATCATATTTTTCTATAATAGAATAAGTAGTAATAATTTTTTGATATCCCTTTTTAAAATTATCACTAATATATACTTGAGACTTTTTATTATCTTTAAACAAAAATGCTTCACATCTTTTATAATTTTCTTTAGGAATCCCATAGACCAAAGCTTTATAATGTTTTTCTATTTCATGTAATTTAAATTTGTTTAAAAGTATATTTAAACTTTCATCATTTTTAGCAAATAGAATTAATCCAGTTGTATTTCTGTCTAGTCTATGACATGGCATAGGTTTAAAATTACGCGATGAATATTTTTGGTGAATAATAGATGTAAGACTATTTTCGCCTGTGACTTCTATATTGTAAGGTTTGTTAATAACTAAAATATTATCATCTTCATAAAAGATATTTAAATTAATAGAAGGATTAAGAAGTTCATCTGAGATATATACTAAAATTTCATCTCCATTATAAATATTAATGTTTTCATTAACTCTTCTGTTATTAACTTTAATATCTTTTTTTCTTAAAGTTTTGTATAATAAATTACTATTTAAATTAGGAAGACTATCCAATAAAAACCTATTTAATTTTTTTCCATCATATTTTTCATCAACTATTAACTTTTTCATATAGATATTATATATTGATAAAGTAGAAATTGCAAGAAAAAGTCATATATAACTATCATAGAGCATAAAATAAATGTGAACATTATGTGAAAAATAAAAAAATACTATTGACTTTTTATAAAAAAAGGTATAAATTATTAGCAGTCGTTAGCGAAGAGTGCTAAAAACTATAAGGAGGTAATAAATATGATTAAACCATTAGGAAACAGAGTACTAGTAAAAATGAAAGAAGGCGAAGAAAAAACAAAAAGTGGAATAATATTAGGATCTTCACAAGAAAAACAACAAATAGCAGAAGTTGTAGAAGTAGGACCAGGAGAATATTTTGATGGTAAATTACAACCAATGAATGTAAAAAAAGGAGACAATGTATTTATTAGTGAATATTCAGGAACAAAAATAAAATATGAAGGACAAGAATATACAATTATAAAAGAAAATGATATTTTAGCAATAGTAGAATAATAAGGAATGTTTTGAAAATTATAGCTAAAATAAAATATAAATAGAAAGTATCAAATAAATAAGTTTTTTAAAAAGTTAAAAGATAAAAATTTGATTAAACAATTAAAAAATTTTAACATGAGAAATATTAAAAAGTCTCATATTTAGTAATAGTGCATATGTAAAAATTTAATAATTATTTAATAGAAAGGAAGGATAGAAAATGGCAAAAGTTATTAGATTCGGAGAAGATGCAAGAAAATCTTTATTAGAAGGAGTTAATAAATTAGCAGATACTGTTAAAGTAACATTGGGACCAAAAGGAAGAAATGTAGTATTAGATAAAAGTTTTGGCTCACCATTAATTACAAATGATGGAGTTACAATAGCAAAAGAAATTGAATTAGAAGATAAATTTGAAAATATGGGAGCTCGTTTAGTAAAAGAAGTTTCAACAAAGACAAATGATGTAGCAGGAGATGGAACTACAACAGCAACAGTTTTAGCTCAAAGCATGATAAAAGAAGGAGTTAAAAATGTAGCAGCAGGAGCTGACCCAATGGCAATAAAAAGAGGTGTAGATAAAGCTGTTGATGAAGCAGTATCAGCACTTAGAGAAATAAGTTCAGAAGTTAATGGAAAAGAAGATATAGCAAGAGTTGCAAGTATTTCAGCAAATGACGAAGAAATAGGAAGTTTAATTGCAGATGCAATGGAAAAAGTATCAAAAGATGGAGTTATAACTATAGAAGAATCAAAAACTTCAAATACAGAATTAAATGTTGTTGAAGGTATGCAATTTGATAAAGGATATGTATCACCATATATGGTAACAGATACAGAAAAAATGGAAGCAGTATTAGATAATCCATATATATTAATTACAGATAAGAAAATAAGTAATATTCAAGAAATATTACCATTATTAGAAGCTTTAATGCAACAATCAGGTAAATTAGTAATAATCTGTGATGATATAGAAGGAGAAGCATTGTCAACATTAGTATTAAACAAATTAAGAGGAGTACTAAATGTTGTAGCAGTAAAGGCTCCTGGATTTGGAGACAAGAGAAAAGCAATGCTTGAAGATATTGCAGTATTAACAGGAGGAGAAGTAATAACATCTGATTTAGGATTAGAATTAAAAGATACTACAATAGAACAATTAGGAAGAGCAAAACAAGTAAAAGTTCAAAAAGAAAATACAATAATAGTAGATGGCGCTGGAGACAAACAACAAATAGCTGATAGAGTAGGTCAAATAAAAGCACAAATAAATGAAACAAAGAGTGACTATGATAAAGAACAACTTCAAGAAAGACTAGCAAAAATTGCAGGAGGAGTAGCAGTAATTGGAGTAGGTGCAGCAACTGAAGTTGAAATGAAAGATAAAAAACTAAGAATAGAAGACGCTTTATCTGCAACAAAAGCAGCAGTAGAAGAAGGAATAGTTGCAGGTGGTGGAACAGCATTATTAAATGTAATTCCTAAAGTAGAAAAATTAGTAGAAAAATTAACTGGAGGAGAAAAACTAGGAGCAGAAATAGTATTAAGAGTATTAGAAGAACCAGCTAGACAAATAGCAGTAAATGCAGGATTAGAACCAGCAGTTATTGTAAATAATGTAAAAAATAAAGGAGTAGGAATTGGATTTGATGCAGCAAAAGAAGAATATGTAGATATGAAAAAAGCAGGAATAGTAGACCCAACAAAAGTAACAAGAAGTGCATTACAAAATGCAGCATCAATAGCAGCAATGGTATTAACAACAGAAAGCTTAGTAACAGATGCACCAGAAGCAAAAAGTTGCAATTGTGGTGGTCATGATGCAGCACCAGCAGGAATGGATGGAATGTATTAGTATCAAAAAAGGGGAGACCCTTTTTTGTTATTTTGGGGACGGGGCTTTTTGTCATTTTGGGGACGCGTCCAAAAATAACAAAAATAGTTCATTACTCTTGGCACGGAATATAAATTATGTTATAATAAAAAATATGAATAGTAGAAATTATAAAAAAATAATATATAATTCAGTAATTAATATAAAAAATATAATAAGAAAAAATCCTAAAAAAGTAGCAATAATATTTGGTATTTTAGTAATTATCATATTGTCAATTCTTTTAATTAACATATATATACAAGAAAATAAGAAACAAAAGTATGTTGAATATGATGGCGAAAATTTGAGTGAGAGCAAATATCCTGGATATAAAGAAATGATAGATGAATTACTTGAAAAACATTCTAATTGGACATTTACATTATTTTATACTAGATTAGATTGGGAAGAAGTTATAGAAAATGAAGGGCACTCTGATAATAGGACAAATCCTCTAAATTTAATTCCAGATTCATCCGAATATCCAGAAGACTGGGAATGTGAAATTGATAAAGGTAAAACTTTTGACAACGGAACTTGGTTATGTGCTTCTGATAAAGCAATCAGATGTCAAATGGATCCTAGGAATCTATTAAATGATGAGAATATTTTTCAATTTAAAGAATTAGGATATGTTGAAGGAGCGCAAACTGCCCAAGGATTGCAAGAAATAACAGAAGATACTTTTTTAGAAGGAGAAAATATTTCTGATGCATTAATTCAAGCAGGTAAAAATTCTGATTTAGACCCATATTTTATAGCTTCAAGATTAATTCAAGAACAAGGAAGAAGAGGAACGGTATTATCTCAGGGATATGAATATAATGGGCAAGTCATATATAATCCATTTAATATAAATGCAACAGGAAATTCAAGTGAAGAGATAATTCAAAATGCCGCAGAGTATGCATATGAGCAAGGATGGGATTCATTAGAAAAAGGTCTTATTGGCGGAATTGATTTTATGAAAAAAGGATATATAGATAGGGGGCAAAATACATTGTATTTACAAAAATTTGATATAGTAGACCAAGATGGAAGTTTATATACTAATCAATATATGCAAAACTTGTTAGCTCCTAAGTCAGAAGCTAGTAATATGTTAGAAATTTATCAAGCATCTGATACAGTTGATGCAGAGTTGAATTTTATAATTCCTCTTTATGAAAATATGCCAGATGAAGTATCAGAAAGATAATAAGAAATCAAATTTATTATTAAAATAAAACTATGATACGATTAAAATCGTATCATATAATATGCCACTATAGCTCAGTTGGTAGAGCAACGGATTCGTAACCCGTAGGTCAGCAGTTCGATTCTGCTTAGTGGCTCCATAAAATACTCCTACGAAATTCTAACATTGTTTAAAATAAACAATGTTAGAATTTCGTAGGAGTATTTTTATCTGATGATAAAAATTTAATTTATGTATAGAGTAAATTATTTTAGGAAAATAGGATAGAAATATTTGATTTTTTTTGCCAAATTTAATTGAAGGATGGAAAAGAAAATAGTTATATAGTATAATGTTCATGAAAAAGTAATTTTTGAAAAGAAATTAAATCTTTTATATAATTTAGGATATTAATTTAGAAAGGATGATTTTAATGGGAAAAGTTAATGTTATGCCTAAATGGAATGAATTATTCTTAACAACAATTAAATATTATAGTGATGGAAAAGCACATAATAATAGAAAAGCGAAAATCGAAATAGCCGATTCACTAAATTTAGAAGAAGCTTTAAGACAAGCCGTTAATAGCAAATATAAAGATAATAGAACAGAAAATAGAGTTGGTTTGGCATTTTCTACATTTGTACAAACAAAATAGAGAGAAAAATATATTAAATTATAAGAACAAAAAACAGTAAAAATAATGCTCAAAATGATTCTAAAATAAACGATTATACTCCTAAAGAAAGAATTGGTAGTGCAATAAATGAATTAGAACAAGAATTGAGTACTGATTTGATGGACAAACTCCACGGTATTGATCCATATAGAGCAGATTTACTAACAAAATGGGTTATGGAGATTTATAAGTAACCAAAAAAACTAATGATGGTGGAATTGATGCTATAGTAAATGAAGATAAACTTGGATTAGATAAAATATTTGTTCAAGTAAAAAGATATGCTGAGAACAATGTGGTTACAGAAAAATATGTTAGAGATTTTTTGGGAGCATTAAGTGCTCAAAAAGTCCAAAAAGGAATATTTGTGACAACTTCATCATTTGATAATAAAGCAATAATATCTGCAAAAAATTCTGACAAAAAAATTCGTTTAGTTGATAAAGATGAATTAGCACAATTAATGATAAAATATGAAGTAGGGACAACAAAGATAAAATGATATGATATAAAAATCGTTAATACAGATTATTTTGATAATTAAGGAAATAACAAATAAGAGGTGTTGTTAATGAGTAGAAGAAAAAAGAGTAGAGGAAAAACTGGAAAAAAACAAATAAACCAACTATTAGGACTGGTTGTAGTAGTTATCTGTTTAGCCATAAGTATAATATATGGAAATGATGTATTAGATACTTCAAAGGAAAATAACGCTATTGATATATCTAATAAAAATGACACAGTAGAGGTAAGTCAAGCTACTACATATTTAAATATAGAAGACATTCCAGAATATACAGACAGTATATATGTTGAAATAAATAATAACAAACCATTTTTTGAAGAAAGTGAATACACTACAGAAAGTTTCGAAAACTATAGTAAATTAGATGAATTAGGTAGATGTGGAGTAGCATATGCAAATATAAGCAAAGAAACAATGCCACCTGAAGGAGATGAAAGAGGAAGTATAAGTAGTGTAAAACCAACAGGTTGGGAACAAGCTAAATATGATGGAGAATATTTATATAATAGATGTCATCTAATTGGTTATCAATTATCTGATGAAGATGCAAATGAATTAAATCTAATTACTGGAACAAGATATTTTAATGTAAATGGAATGTTACCATTTGAAAACGAAGTAGCGGAATATATTAAAGGAAATGAAAATAACCATGTATTATATAGAGTAACACCAATATTTAAAGGAGAAAATCTTCTAGCAAATGGTGTAGAGATGGAAGCGTACTCAGTAGAAGATAATGGACAAGGTGTTTGTTTTAATGTATTTGTATATAATGTACAACCTGGAATAACAATAAATTACGAAACAGGGGAAAGTACTAAAAACTAAAATATTTTAATATAGAATTGTAAGTAATTCTTTAAATAGTTTTATTAAATAATTTGTTGAAAAACACACTAAAAAGATTGACATAAAAGAGCAAATAATATATAATACTCCTAGTTTTATTCTTATAGTTACAATATTCTAAGTAACTTAATATCCCAAAAATAAGATAAAAAAATTAAAGTAATAGCATGTCAATGCATAATAGTAAAAATAAAAACTAGGAGTGTGATGATTATTGAATTTAGATTTATTTAATGATTTAGTAAATAAAGTAAAAGAGAGTGATTTTATGCAAAATTTTATGGAAGAATTATCAAATTATTTAGAAAATTCAAATAATACAGAAAGAGGAAAAATAGAATTGAATAATAAAGAAAATAAATTAGATGTAAATAGAATAGAAGATGGTTTGTATCAAGTAGTGGATTTTAGTTCTAAAGGAGTGTTTTTACAAAATACAAACAACAATAAGGTTTTTGAAGAAACAAATTTGCCAAAAGAATTAATGGATAAAATAGGAAATGACTATATTTTAAGATATAAAGATGGAAATTATAGTATCGAAGAAGAATTGACAGATGATTTTATGAACAGTTTGGTAGGAATACAAGAATATCAAAAGATAAAAGAAAATTTTGAAAAAGAAACTAATATATTGGAAATTGATTCTAATACTAGATTTAATGTTCAATCACGAGAAAAGGATTATACAATATTAAGTTATGGAAAAGATAATACAATAAATGTGCCAAATGTTTTAATACCATATTTTGCAAAAGAAAATACTTCTTTATATTACAAAAATGGAAAATTTGAAAATGCTATATAAAAACCAAAGAAATACTGGAAAAATATAGTTATATGTGATACAATAGTAATGCAAAAATTTTTTAGAAAAAAGGAGGAAATGTTGGAAATAAAATCCAACATAAGCTAGAAACAATGGGATTTTTTGAAAAATTAAAACAAGGAATGAATAAAACAAAAAAATCAATAGACGAAAAAATAAACAATGTATTTAGTAATTTCAGAAAAGTAGACGAAGACTTTTTAGATGAATTAGAAGAAATTCTAATTATGTCAGATATAGGAATGGAAACATCAGTAAAAATAATAAATAGTTTAAGAGAAAGAATAAAGAAAGAAAAAATACAAGATGAAGAAGATGTAAGACAAGCCTTAAGAGAAGAAATGAAAAAAATACTAGATGTAACAGATATAAGTTTACACTTAAACACAAAACCATCAGTAATTTTAGTTGTAGGGGTAAATGGAGTTGGAAAGACAACTTCAATAGGAAAGATAGCAAATAGATTAGCAAAAGATGGAAAAAAAGTAGTAGTTGCAGCGGCAGACACATTTCGTGCGGCAGCAGTAGAACAGTTAGAGATTTGGGCTAAAAGAGCTGGGGCAGATATTGTAAAAAGAGATGAAGGTGTAGATCCAGCATCAGTTGTATATGATGCAATTAAAATAACGAAGGAAAAAGGTGCAGATATTTTAATAGTTGATACAGCAGGAAGATTGCACAACAAAAAATATCTAATGGATGAACTAAATAAAATTCAGAAAGTTATAAATAAAGAAATGCCAGATGCAGACAAAGAAGTATTACTTGTATTAGATGGAACAACTGGGCAAAATGCAATTTCACAAGTTAAAGCATTTAAAGAAGAAACAGATATTACAGGTTTAGTTTTGACAAAATTAGACGGAACAGCTAAAGGTGGAGTTGTTATTGGAATCGTAGAAGAAAATAAAATACCTGTAAAATTTATAGGTGTTGGAGAGCAAATAGATGATATGGAAGTATTTAATTCAGATGATTTTGTAAAAGCTATTATTTAGTTGAAAAATAACTATAATTTTTGATTTGTTAAAATTAAAAATGTTTTAACAAACTTGAATTTGATAGATAAAATTATGTTATGTTGTGTTTTAGGGAGGTTGAAATATTGAACGATAATAAAGAAAAAAACATTCCAAAAGAAGAAAAACAAGAAACTATAATAGATACTGTAAATACAAAAGAAACTAAAAAATTTCATAAATCTAAAAAGAGTAGAACAAGAATGTTATTGGTATTATTATTTATTGCAATATTTGCAGTAATAAGTTATGTCCAATTAAGAGGAAGTTATTTAGAATATTTAGAATTAGGAGAAAGTTATACTAGTATATTTTTTACTAATTTAATATTTAAATATTCAATAATGGCAATAAATTTTGTTATATTATACTTTGTAATATACTTTACAAATAGAGGAATAAAAAAAGGATTACAACCATTTTTCCAGAAAGAAAAAAAGCAGATGCCAAAGTTATTAAATAAATCTTTAGCATTAGTAATTTCGGCAATTGTCAGTGTTGTAGTTTCTAGTGTGTTTATGCAAAAAATAATGCTTATATCAGGAAATACATCATTTGGAATACAAGATCCAATTTTTAATATGGATATATCATATTATGTTTTTCAAAAGCCATTAATGGAAATGTTTGTAATGTATTTCATAGTCCTAGTTGTAGGTTTGACATTATATATATCATTATATTATATAATAGTTTTTAACAAATATTTTGATGGTGTAGAAGGAAAGATGTTAAAAGAAAGTATATTTATGAAAAAATTATTGAGAAATATCTTATTAGTAGCAATAGGAATAGCAATAATGACAGTATTAAATATACAAAGTATGGTATTTGGAAAGATACTAACAGTTAATGATGACTTAGAAATAGTAGGTGCAGGACTTACAGAAAGTACTGTAAAGTTATGGGGATATATATTATTTGCGTTTGTAATAGTAATATTTGCATATAGAGCTATTAGAGCATTTAAAAATCAAAATACTGGAAAAGTGTTAAAAAATTTAGCTGTAATTCCAGGATATCTAGTGGTATTATTTTTAGCAATGGTTATATTTGATTTAGTATATGTAAAAAATAATGAATTAGACAAAGAAAAAGATTATATATCAGCTAATATAGCTAATACTAAAAATGCATACAATATTAATGTTGAAGAAAAGAATATAAAAAATACAGGAACTATAACAGAAAAAGAAGTTAACGATAATGAAAATATAATAAATAACATACCAATTATAAGTGAAGACATGGTTTTAAAAGCACTAGAAAATGGACAAACAGAAACAGGATATTTTTCATATAGAAATGCTAATTTGGCTAAATATGAAATAAATGGGGAAGATATTTTAATGTATATTTCACCGAGAGAAATTAAAAGTTCAGGCAGAACATATAATAATAAAACATATGAATTCACACATGGAATGGGGCAAATAGCGGTTTCTGCATCACAAAGTAATGAAAATGGAAATGTTCAATATATACAAAAAGAAATTTCAGGACAAGATGAAGTACTAAAAACTTCTGAACCAAGAATTTATTTTGGCACAGAAACTGAAGAAACTATAGCAACAAATGCAAAAAATAAACAAGAATATGATTATACAGATGAAAATGGGCAAGACCATACTTCAACTTACACAGGAACAGCAGGATTACAATTAGGATTTTTAGATAGATTAGTTTTAGGAATAACAAAAGGTGATTTAAATTTAGCTTTTTCAGGTGAAATATCAGATGATAGTAAAATACTAATTAACAGAGATATTATAACAAGAGCTAAAAAAGCATTACCATATTTAATATATGACGAAAATCCATATACAGTAGTAAGAGAAAATGGAGACTTAGTATGGGTTTTAGATGCATATACAGTATCAAATTGTTATCCTTATTCACAATATACTAGTATAGAACATGATGGAATAAGGGAAAATATAAATTATATAAGAAATTCAGTAAAAGTAATAATAGATGCTTATGATGGAACAATGTCATTCTATATTACTGATAGAGCAGATCCTATTGCGATGGCATACAGAAATATATACCCAGACTTATTTATAGATTTAGAAGAAGAAATACCAGAAGATATATCAGAACATTTTGTATATCCAGAATTTTTATATAATGTTCAAGCAGAAATTTTAAAAGTATATCACAATGTTAAGACTGATGTGCTATATAGAGCTGATGATGTATGGAATTTTGCAAAATATAATAGTGTAAAATCTACTAAATCTACAGGAACATATTTAGAACCTTATTATACAATGGTAAAAGTAGGCGATAACGAAGAAATTGGTTTAATGCAAATATATACTCCAGACGAAAAACAAAATATAATTTCTTATTTAGTAGGAACAACAAATGGAGTAGAAAATAACCTAAATATATATAAATTCTCAGCTGATAGTGATATATTAGGGCCAATGCAATTAGACAAACAAATAGAAGAAGATGAAGCAATTTCTTCAGAAATAGAAGCTCTAAATGTAACAGGAACAAAGATAACAAAAAGGATGATAGTTATACCTGTTGAAAATACATTACTATATGTAGAACCTATATATCAGACGATGTTAAATGAATCAGATGTTCCAATATTGAAAAAAGTAGTCGTTGCATCAGGAAATAAAGTATCAATCGGAGACACTTTACAACAAGCTTTATCTAATTTACTTTCACAATATGCAATAGACATAGAAGTTGAAAATACTGATGATATCGAAGGAATAATTGATGCAATAATAAAAGCAAATAAAAATTTAACAGAATCAAATCAAAATAATGATTGGGAACTAATGGGAAGTGATATTAAAAAACTACAAGAATTAATTGATTCATTGGAACAATTAAGAGATGAAGAAAATAAGAAAAGAGAAGAAATAGAGCAGACTATGCCTGCTGAAGATGGCAATGCAGAAACTAAAACAACAGATAACAGCAATAGTAATAGTTCAAATTCTTTAGAAAGTAATATAAATAAATGAATAATTAATTAATAAATAAGAATAAAAATTATTAAAAAAACCACCATAATATATAGAGATATAAAGGTGGTTTTTTATGTTTTTAAAAAAAGAAAAAATACAACAAATAAATTTATTAGATAAATCAATAAATAAATTAAATAAAATGTTACAAGAAGGAAATTTTGTAGAATTAACATATCTATTAGGAAATAGAAAAGAAATAATAATAAGAAATTTAATTGCAGGAATATTTAGAGGGGTTGGGATAGGTATAGGTGTTACAATAATAACAGCTATTTTAGTATTTTTACTTCAAAAGATAGTGAAGTTGAATATTCCTATTATTGGTGAGTACATTGCAGATATTGTAGAGATAGTAGAAAGGGGACGTTCCTTCAATCCCTAAAATTCGGGATAATGGGGACGGACCTCTTGGAATTTACCATTTTGGGACGATACTCCATTGAAATTACTACTTTGAGGACGCGTCCAAAAAAAGAAAATTCTTGAAAATATTTTAAATTAAATAAAGGTATAATATATAAAATTCATTAATTACTCGGCTAACATTACAGGATAAATAAATTCTAAAATTATCAAGCAGGCACCTCTCAAAGCAAGTTTGAGATTCTCCTACTTGATAATTAAAGAATTTGTAATATCCTTTCATTCACATTCGTAATTAATGAATTTTATATATTATACCTTTAATTTTTAGTTAATATGAATTATATGTTTAAAAATCCTTTTTTGGACGCGTCCCCAAAGTAGTAATTTCAATGGAGTATCGTCCCAAAATGGTAAATTCCAAGAGGTCCGTCCCCATTATCCCGAATTTTAGGGATTGAAGGAACGTCCCCTTTCTAACTCTCTAATTTATGAAAAACTTTTTTACCTTTTTTCAAAATTACATAACCATCTTTAAAGTCATTGTCAGAAAGAGTATAAGTAGAATCATTAATGATAGAATCATTTAAAGAAATTCCGCCTTGTTCTATTAATGTTCTAGCTTGACTTTTTGATGGAGCTAGTCCAGCAGTAATAATTGCATCTAAAATTGATATATTAACATTATCAATTTTAGTAGTTGGCATATGATCTAAACTTCCTTCTCCATTAAATAATGCATTTGAAGCCTCTTCAGCTTTTTTAGCTTCTTCTTCTCCATGAATAAGTTTTGTTATTTCAAAAGCAGCTATTTTTTTAGCTTCATTTATTTCTTCACCTTTTAATTTACACAATTCATTGATTTTTTCGATAGGTAAGAATGTAAGAACTTTTAAAACTGTTTCAACACTATCGTCTTCAATGTTTCTCCAATATTGATAGAATTCATAAGGTGAAGTTTTTTCAGGATTTAGCCATAGAGCACCTTTTTCAGTTTTTCCCATTTTTTTACCTTCTTTAGTAGTAAGAAGTTTAAATGTTAAACCAAAAGAATCATTTTTTCCAATTTTTCTAATTAATTCAACACCACCTATAATGTTAGACCATTGGTCATTTCCACCGATTTGTAATTTACATCCGTATTCATTATATAAATGTAAAAAGTCATAAGATTGCATTAACATATATCCTAATTCAAAAAATGTTAATCCACCTTCTAATCTTTGTTTATAACATTCCGCAGCAAGCATTCTATTTACTGAGAATAGACTACCAATTTCACGCATAAATTCAACAAAGTTTAAATTTAAAAGCCAATCAGCATTATTAGCGATAATTGCTTTATTATCACCTTCAAAACTTACAAATTTTTCGACTTGTTTTTTGATACATTCAACATTATGATTTATTTCTTCACGAGACATCATTCTTCTCATATCTGTTTTTCCTGATGGGTCACCTATAGTTGCAGTACCGCCACCAACTAAAATGATTGGTTTATGCCCACATCTTTGTAAATGTCCAGCAACCATTAATGATACGAAATGCCCAACATGAAGACTATCTGCTGTAGGATCTATACCTATATAAAAAGGAACAGATTCTTTATCAAACAATTCTCTTAATTCTTTAGGATGAGTTATTTGCTCAATATAATCTCTTTCGTTTAAAATATCTAAAACATTTTTCATAGAAAAAACCCCCATTCTAGCAATAATGCTTTTAAAAAAATGATTAACCTCTATGTGTTACAGAGATTTTTGATAGACCTTAAATAAATATTGAAAATGTTAAAAAGTAGAAAAAAGGTCTAATAAAGTAAATTTGTTTTAAATAGTAATATTGAATTTTACTATTTGTTTAAAAGTATATTATTATATAAAATAATAATCTTTAAATTATAAATTAGTAATATTTTTAGAAATATTATTTGAAATGTCATTTTTTGATTGTATATTATTTTGCATATTTTCATAATTTAAAAATCTATTTAAGTTTTTTACTGAAATTCCAGTTTCTCCAGAAATATCATTTAAAGAGTTATTTAATCCGTTTTCTTCAATATAATTTTTAAAGGTAGAAAATTCTAAATTGTCTTTTGCAAGACATTTAGGGCATACATTATCTTTGGATAAATAAAAATTACCACATCTACTACATCTATTAAATTCCATATTAATCCTCCAAATAAACTAAAAATATTTAATTGTGTGAAGTATATCACAAATTTATAAAAAGTTAAAGACTTTTTTGATAATTCTGTGAAAAATATTGACAAATTTATAAATAAATATATAATTATATGATGTAAGGAGGTTATAATATGAAAGCATATGTATGTAAAATTTGTGGATATATCCATTTTGGTGAAGAAGCTCCAGAGAGATGTCCACAATGTGGAGCAAGTAAAGATAAATTTGAGGAAAGAGTTGAAAATGGAGCAAAGCAATACGCTGACGAACATAGAATAGGAGTAGCACAAGGATTAGATGAAGAAGTTGTTAAAGGATTAAAAGATAACTTTATGGGAGAATGTACAGAAGTAGGTATGTACATTGCAATGAGCAGACAAGCAGATAGAGATGGATATCCAGAAATAGCAGAAGCATTTAAAAGATATGCATGGGAAGAAGCTGAACATGCAGCAAAATTTGCAGAATTATTAGGAGATGTAGTATATCCAGATACAAAGAAAAATGTTCAATTAAGAGCAGAAGCAGAATATGGAGCTTGTAAAGGTAAAAAAGAATTAGCTACAAGAGCTAAAGAATTAGGATATGATGCAGTACATGATACAGTACATGAAATGTGTAAAGATGAAGCAAGACATGGAAAAGGATTTGAAGGATTATTAAAAAGATATTTTAAATAATATATAAATATGAGAAATTGCAACTAATTTGCAGTTTCTTTTTTATTTTAACCAAATTATAAGAAATAGCATAAAATATAGTAAAACCTAAAGGGAGAATCAAAATGAATTTAGCAAGATATATTCAGGAAAGGAGTACAATAAATTATGGGAATTTTACTTATATTTTTTGCTTTACCATTAGCTACAATAATAATATCAATAGCTTTACAGAAAGTTTTGAAATGTCCATTTTTAGTTGCATCTATAATTTTTGCAATTTTTTTAATAGTTACATTTATTATAAATAATTTAATAGTTTTAGTTTTAGCAATAATTTATGCAATAATAAGTTTTATAACAGCACTAATCGTAAGTCTTATTTGTAATATATTAAATAGAAATTGTGAGAATAGAGAATGTAGAAATTGTAGAAGAAGTGATTGTAATAGATGTAATTGTAATTGCTCAAATAATACATCAAATGATTTACTTACTATAAGTAGTCAATGTTGCAATTCAAACAATGGTGATATACTTACTATAAGTAGTAATGATTTAAATGGTAATTGTAATGATTTGTTAACAATTAGTAGTAATTGCAATAATAGTCATAATTGTAATGGAAGGAATCAAAATAATTTAAATACAACAGCAATAAATGGAATAGTAACATTATCAGACAATGATTTTAATGAAAATAATAATTGTGGATGTAATTGTAGTAACAACAATAGTAATCAAGTCTCTGCAAGAGTAAATGTAATTCCAAATTCAAATACAAACGGAAGAACAGGTTGTATCTGTGGAAGATATAGACGAAGATAAAAAATATATAACAAATTTATTATAAGTTACAATTCAACCCTAGTATTATTAGATAATTTTTTAATTTTCATCAAAACTTAAAAAATTATCTAATAATACTAGGGTTGAATTTTAACTATTATAAAAATGAGAGTTTTTTAAATATAGACTGCTATTGAAAAAATGTAAAAAATATGATAATATATATTCTATTAAAAGAGAGGAAAGTATATTATGATAGATATTATATTAGAAACGGTTATAGATAGCATAAAGCTATTACCATTTTTATTTATTACATATTTAATAATGGAATATATAGAACACAAAACCAAAGAAAAGACAAAAGAAACTATAAAAAAATCAGGAAAAATAGGACCATTAGTAGGAGGAATATTGGGAATTTTTCCACAATGTGGATTTTCTGTTTCAGCTACTAATTTATATGCAGCAAGAGTAATAACATTGGGTACTTTGATAGCAGTATATTTATCTACTTCAGATGAAATGTTACCAATATTTATATCAGAGGCAGTATCTATTGATGTTATATTAAAAATATTAGGAGTAAAATTATTAATAGGTATAATTGCAGGATTTGCTATAGACTTTGTTTTAAGATTAAGAAATAAAGACAAAGAAGAAGAAAAAATAGTAGATTTATGTGAAAAAGACCATTGCCATTGTGAGAATGGAATAATAAAATCATCATTAAAACATACTTTAAATATTTTTATATTTATATTAATAATATCATTAGTAATGCATATAATTATTCATTTAATAGGTGAAGATGCTATAGCAAGTATAGTATTGAATAAACCAATTATTGGTCCAATAATTGCAGGATTAATAGGACTTATTCCAAATTGTGCTGCTTCTGTAATTCTTACACAAATGTACTTAGAAAATTTAATTTCAGCAGCTACTATGATGTCAGGTTTATTAGTAGGGGCAGGAGTTGGATTAGCTGTTTTATTTAAAACTAATAAAGGAATAAAAGAAAATTTAAAAATTGTTGGATTATTATATTCAATAGGAGTAATATCTGGAATAATATTAGAATTTACAGGAATATTAAATGTTTAAAAAGAGACTTCAAAATTAAAGTCTCTTTTTTCTAATTATTTTTCTTTTTGAAATTTACAATTATAGCATCTTCATTGTCAAATAAATATTTTGAATCTGTTGTATCTGTTTGAATAGGATTTGTTTCATCGCCTTCATCAGTGAAATCTACATGTTTAAAATCAAATTTTTTTCTATTATAATTTTCATCATCTTCAGTTGCTGTTGTAACACCATCAGAATATTTACCAAAATCAAATGACTTAATTTTATGAGGGGTCTTATATTTAGTTTCTAAATATTTTAAGCCACCAGGACCAACCATAGGTTTTCCATTATCTCCTCTAATTTTGTAAGCACAATCTTTTGCACCTAAAGTTTGTAGTTTTCCAGGCTTAAAGTTGTCAGCCCAATCCCATCTTACTCCAGAAACTTTTGAGTCATATTCAAGTTTACCCATATCCATGCTAACACCAAATTTCCATTCTCTTTTTGTACCAAATTCTTTAGACCACCATTCTAATTCTTGGAACTCTCCATTACCTGTAAAGATTTTGCTAGCACAGTTTGCTAATATAACAGTTCTGTAATTTTCTGGAGAGTTAGGTGTTTCTAACTGTGATAAACTTTGAGATGATATTGTTGTAGCGATTTTATATTTTCTATACATTGTAAATATAGCTTCTGTAGCTTTACATATAAAATCAGGGAATTCATCAATATATAGAAAATGAGGAATTCTAGATTTTTCATTTCCAGGTCTTCTTAAAACTGCATTTTGCATTGCGATTAAGAAAAATAAACCAAATGCCTTGTGACTTGTAGCTCCTAAATCACCTCTTCTTGTGCATACGAAAGTAATATTGCCATTATGAAGAATATCATCAAAGTTAATATTATTATGTCTGTTACAAAGTATAGTTTTTACACCTGGAATTCTCAATAAGTTATCTAATTGAGTTACTGATGCATATACATATTTTTCTGTTTCTTCTCTAGCTGAACCTGTTTTATAAAAATGTTTTTTGAAATATGCTAATTGAATACTGTATTTTTCTCTTAGTTCTTCATCATGAGCTAAAATTTCACACATTTTTTCTACTAAATCAAAATTTGTTAACATTTTTAACATATCTTCCATATTTGGAAGAGAACCTTCATTCATTCTAGGATACATTTCTTTTAATATGATTGCTAAATTTTCTATTGCTTGAATAGAAACATCTTCTTTATATACATCTTGAGCTTCTGTATGAGCATTTGTATACATAGCTTTTAAAGCAGATGATATTGTTATTGCAATTTTTGATGGATCATCATATACAAAAGGATTCAAACCTATTGAATTTGCATTAGAAGGATCAATAATATTATAGGCTAATCCGAAATTTTTACAGACATCTGACATGTGCTCAATAATTTCATTATCTGGTGACATTAGTGTTAATCCTAAATCTTTATAAACAATATCAGTAGAAGAATCTAAAATCATCTTTTTAACATATGCTTTGTATAAAGATTGTTTTCCTTCAGCAGGGATTAACATGTCTAAACTAAAGTTTTTATTTAAATAGTCATTATCATAAGGTTTATTTAAAACAGCAAGTTTTGTTTTTAAAGCTGTAAAACCTAATTCTTTAGATACTTCTCTAAAGAAAAATTTCTTTTCTAAATCTCTGGCTATTAAAGGTTCATAAACCAATGAAGATTTTCCACTTCCAGAGCCACCACATACAAATAATGATTGATATCTAGAAGATTCAGGTATAGTTATAGTTTTTCCTGTTTCAGTATCATTACAAAGATATACTTCATAAGAATATGGACCATGTCCTTCTTTTTTATCTGCTAAACTTATTCCACCATAATCCCAAATAGAACGAACTTGATCTAAACTATCATTTACTCCAAAGTATAGCTTACTAAAGAATGGATATATAGATACTAATGGTAGATATAAAGAAATACTAACCATTGCAGGTATTACTAAATCAGAAAAATCTGTTATTATTTCTACATAATTTGGAACTGATAACAGTAATAACCATACTCCCATATTAAGCCATTGAGTAAACATAGATAATGCAATTATATACAAACCAATAGCATAAATATAAAATAATGTTACTTTATGAGCTTTTGAAGTTGCAAATTTTGATGGACCTGAAAATAGGTAAGCAAAGATAGGGCATGCTAATGCAAAGGTATATTGAATAGGTCCCCAATATGAATAAGAAACACCTGTAAATATCATAAGCAACATTTCAACAATTCTATCTACAGCTAAATATACAGAAACTAATGTTAATACATATGTAGCAAATGTATTTCTATCTGTATTTAGTACTTTCAAAAATTTATCTATGTATTTCATTAAAAAAACCCTTTCATTAATAATTTTATACATATATATTATCCTATAAAATGACGAAAAAAACAAGAGGTTTAAGCAAAAAAGTGTTGTTTTTACTGAATAAAAAGAAAGAAAATGAATATAATAAATAAAAATTACCAAAAAAAGGAGAAGGATAGAATGATAGAAGAATATATAAAAGAAGAGAAAATAATAGAAAAAACGGAAATAGAAAAAGAAATTGAAATAGTAAAAAGTATAATTAAAACAAGAGAAGAATTGAAGTCAGCTAATAAAAATTTTGAATATGCAGAAGATGATTTAGTAGATTATTACACTTATCAAATAAAAGCAAATCAAGCAAAATTAAATTATTTAATAAAATTAGCTAAAACTAAGGGAATAGTTGTAGACATGATAAATGATATAAAATTAAAACTTTTAGAGGAGGATGAACAAGCTGTTTAAGTAATGATATTAATATATAATACTTAAATAATGATGTTAAGTAATATTTGTCCTATAGCAAGCATAAAAATTGTAATAATAGAAATATTTCATTTTGGAGGAAAATAAATGAATGAAAATATTATTACATATTTAGCTTGTATTTGTTTTATTTTTTTAATAGGAAAAATTTTTATAGTACCATTAAAAAAAATAGTAAAATTAATTATAAACTCTGTGTTAGGTGGATTAGCAATATATTTAATAAATTTAATTGGTGCAAATTTTAATTTTCATATAGGATTAAATATTTTTACAAGTATATTGATACGGCTTATTAGGACTGCCAGGAGCTGTATGCCTTATTGTAATAAAATTATTAGTTAGCTAAAATATTTAATTTTATACCCAGATATAATATATAAAATTTTATAAAAAATACTCGGTTAACATTACATCATAAAGAAATTCTAAAAATAGCTAATAGGCACCTCTCAAAAACAAGTTTTGAGATTCTCCTATTAGCTATTTTAATAATTTCTAATATGATTTCATTCACATTCGTATTTTTATAAAATTTTATATATTATATCTGGGATTATTATAAACTAAATATTATTTATTCTACTGTTACAGATTTTGCAAGGTTTCTAGGTTTATCGACATCTAATCCTTTTTCTTTTGAAATATAATAAGAAAATAGTTGTAAAGGAATAATAGATAAGATAGGTGATACAAAAGGACTAGTTTCAGGAATATGTATTACAAAATCAAACATAGAAGTATCGATATTTTGATTTGTAATAACTAAAGTTTTTGCACCACGTGTTACAACCTCTTGTATGTTACTAATAGTTTTTTCAACTAATTTAGGGTCTGTCATGATACTAACAACAGTAACACCATTTTCTATTAAAGCAATTGGACCATGTTTTAATTCTCCAGCAGCATAACTTTCAGAATGTATATAAGATATTTCTTTTAATTTTAAAGAGCCTTCCTTAGCAACTGTTTCATCAATACCTCTACCTAAAAAGAATATATCTTTTTCTTGATAAACTTTTTTTGAAAAATCTTTTATATCAGAAGATAATTCTAAAGTTTTTTCTATTTTTTTAGGCAATTCTAAAATTTCTTTTTTTAATGAAGATAATTCACTAGAATTTAATCCTAAAATTTCTGCAAAATATATAGCTAAAATTACTAATAAAACTACTTGAGAAGTGTAAGCTTTTGTAGAAGCTACAGCAATTTCAGGTCCAGCATGGGTATATATAGAATAATCAGCTTCTCTAGTTATAGAACTACCTATAACATTAGATATAGCTATAGTTTTAGCACCTTTTTCTTTGCATAATTTTAAAGCAGCAATAGTATCAGCTGTTTCTCCAGATTGAGAGATAAATATACATAAACTTTTATCATCAACTAAAGGATCTCTATATCTAAATTCAGAAGCAATATCTACTTCTGTATTAATTTTGCAAAGTTTTTCAATTGCATTTTTGCCAGCAAGACCTGCGTGCATTGCAGTACCACATGCTATGATATATATTTTATTAAATTTAGATAAAAAGTCTTTTGTAAAATTTAATTCATCAAATTCACATTTTGAATTTTCACTAAATTTTGCTCCTATAGTTTCTCTAATTGCATTTGGCTGTTCATAGATTTCTTTTAACATATAATCGTCATAGCCATCTTTTTCAGCACTTGCAGTGTTCCATTCTATAGTTTGAGTTTCTTTATGTATTGGTTTTAGATTTTTGTCATAAAATTTAGCGTCATTTCTTGATAGTACAACAAATTCAAAATCATTTAATAAATAAAAATTTCTAGTAAAAGAAAGTATAGCAGGGATATCTGAAGAAATATAGTTTTCATTTTCTCCTTTTCCAATAACTAATGGGCTATCTTTTCTTACAACTATCATATTATCAGGATAATCTTTACAGATTATTTCTATAGCAAAGCTTCCTTTTAAATCATTACAAGCATTTTTTACTGCTCTTAAAAATTTTAAATCATCATTATTACTATCCTTAGTATAATAATAATGAACTAAATTAGGTATAACTTCAGTATCAGTTTGAGAATAAAATTTATATCCATTATCAGATAGAAATTTTCTAAGTTCATTATAATTTTCAATGATACCATTATGAACAACACTGAAAGTTTTAGAATTATCTGTATGAGGATGTGAATTTTCTTTAGAAGGTTTTCCATGAGTAGCCCATCTAGTGTGTGCTATTCCAATAGTTCCTTCTAAATTATTAATACCATCCAAGTTATATAAATTTTTTACCCTTCCTTTATCTTTCATAATAGAGATGCCAGTTTTTTCAATAGTGGAAATACCAGCAGAGTCATAGCCTCTATATTCTAATCTCATAAGTCCATTAATCAAAATAGGACTAGCCTTTTGTGTTCCAATGTAACCTACAATTCCACACATTGTGATTCCTCCTTTAAAATGTATTTTGGAATTGAAAGAATTTTTAAGCTTAATATATTAATATTTGTTACAATATTGCTATTGATTTTTGATTAATACTATTGACTTTAAGCTAAAGCCACTAAAGCATCCGCCGAATATTCGATAACTTTAGACCTCGTCAACACAGAGTAAATAAAATGTGTTCTGGCGCTTAATAAAACTCCTTTCTTTATAATATATTTGTATATTTAGACAATAAAAATATTAATGTCTGAATTAATAATTCTTTCAATTTACTTTATTATATTACAATAAAAAATTAAATGTGGCAAGTCCTAATAAAAAAAGTCTATTGTTATGGTTTGACTTTTTTAAAATTCTATAGTATAATAATACACAATGTATGAGTATTGATCGGATTTAAAATAAATAATTTTATATATTATGAGAAAATGAAAAAATATATAAAAATATGCTTTATTAGTTTTATATGAGAATAATGTGGAAATAATAAATTTAGATCAAATTAGTTTAAATGATTAAACTAATTTTTTCTTGTATAGAAAAAATCAATTTTTCCTATACAAGAGTTTTGTTATATTTTAATGATTGTACGCGGTGTTACTATAGTAAATTTAGAGTACTAACAATGACAGAGACTTTTCAATGAGTTAAAAGTAATATAAATGATTTTTATATGTGAAAATAAAAAATAAGAAAGGAGAATTTTATGACAGAAGAAAATTTAGAAAACAGTAGAGAAAGAGTTGAAAAAGCATCTAGAAAAAATGTAAAATCTAGAAATACTAAGAAAGAAGGAGGAAAAGAGATAATAAAAGAAAAAGCTAAAAGACCATATACAAGAAAAAATGAAAAAAGAGTAAATAAAGAAATAAAAGAAGAAAAAAATAATATAGAAAAATTAAAAAATGAAGAAAAGGATATAAAAAATAATTTAAAAAATAGAAAATCTAATAGAACAAATAAAACTAATAAAAGTAATTCATCAATATTTAAAAAACCAAAATTAAAGATAATTCCATTAGGAGGTTTACACGAAGTAGGAAAAAATATAACGGTTTTTGAATATGAAAATGAAATTTTGGTGGTAGACTGTGGATTATCATTTCCAGAAGATGATATGCTAGGAGTGGATTTAGTTATTCCAGACATAACATATCTAGAAAAGAATGTTGACAAAATAAAAGGATTAGTAATAACACATGGGCATGAAGACCATATAGGAAGTGTGCCATATTTATTGAAAAAAATAAATATACCAATTTATGCTACAAGATTGGCAGCAGGATTAATTAGAAATAAATTGGAAGAACACAAGCTATTAAGAAGTACAAAATTGATAGAAGTAATGCAAGGAGAAACAATTCAACTAGGAAAGAATTTTAGTGTAGAATTTATAAGAAGTTCACACAGTATTCCAGATTCAGTAATGCTTGCAATAACAACCCCAGCAGGAACAATACTTCATACAGGAGATTTTAAAGTAGACTATACTCCAATAGACGGAAAATTAATGGACTTTGGAAGAATAGCTGAAATAGGTAATAAAGGAGTATTAGCATTAATGTCAGACAGTACAAACTCAGAAAGAAAAGGATTCACAATGTCTGAAAGTTCAGTCGGAGAAGTGTTTGACAAACTATTTTTACATTGTACAAAAAGAATTGTAGTAGCAACTTTTGCTTCAAATGTTCATAGGGTACAACAAATAGTTAATTCAGCTGTTAAATATAATAGAAAGATTGCAGTATGTGGTAGAAGTATGATAAATATGATAGAAACTGCAAGAGAGTTAGGATATATAGAATGTCCAGAAAATATATTTATTGACATAGATATGATAAATAGTTATCCTGATGAAAACTTAGTAATAATTACAACAGGAAGTCAAGGAGAACCAATGTCAGCATTAACAAGAATGGCAGCAGGAGATCATAGAAAGGTAAAGATAACACCAAATGATTTAGTTATAATATCAGCAACTCCAATACCAGGAAATGAAAAATTTGTGTCAAAAGTAATAGATGATTTAATGCAAATAGGGGCAGAGGTAGTATATAGTTCATTAGAAGCAATACATGTTTCAGGACACGCTTGTCAAGAAGAGCAAAAATTAATAATTGCTTTGGCAAAACCAAAATATTTTATTCCAGTCCATGGAGAATATAGACAATTAGTAGCACATAGTGAAACTGCACAAAGCATGGGAATAGATAAAAGCAATATAATAATGATGTCAAATGGTAGAGTATTAGAAATAAATGAAGATAGTGCAGAATTTACAGGCTCAGTACAAAGTGGAAGAGTATTAGTAGACGGATTAGGAGTTGGAGATGTAGGAAATATAGTATTAAGAGATAGACAACATTTGTCACAAGATGGCCTAATAGTAATTGTATTGACGATGTCATCAACAACAGGAGAAGTAGTAGCAGGTCCAGATGTAATATCAAGAGGATTTGTATATGTTAGAGAATCAGAAAGCCTAATGGATGATGTAAAATCAGTAGTAAGACATGAAATAAAGAAATGTGAAGAAAGAGGAGTACGTGACTGGGCTACA
>CALXXK010000007.1 GCA_944392675.1 uncultured Clostridia bacterium | reverse complement strand
TATTTCATTTTTGTTTCTTAACTATAGGGATTTTAAGCCCCGTCCCCAAATTCCCTACATCCCTATACCCCTTTGGCATAAAAATGAAATGGAGGTTGTTTATGAAAATTACTTTTTTAGGAGCTACTAAGACAGTTACTGGATCAAATTTTTTAGTTGAAGGGGCAGGAAAAAAGTTTTTAGTAGATTGTGGAATGTGGCAAGGAAAAGCAGAAGATGAGCTAAAAAATACACAAGAATTTCAATATGATCCAAAAGAAATAGATTTTGTACTATTAACACATGCACATATAGACCATTCAGGAAGAATACCAAAACTATATAATGAAGGTTTTAGAAATCAAGTATATGCACATAAAGCAACATGTGACCTATGTGCTTTAATGTTACCAGACAGTGGACATATCCAAGAAATGGAAAGTCAATGGAAAAACAAAAAAAGACTAAGAAAAGGTGAGCCAGCAATCCCACCAATCTATACAGCAGAAGATGCAGCAAGATGTCTAGAAATATTTAAACCAGTAAAATATGATGAAATAATAGAAATAACACCAGAAATACATGTAAGATACAATGACGCTGGACATATGTTAGGTTCAAGCATTATAGAATTATGGGTAAAAGAAGGAGAAAAAGAAACAAAAACAGTATTTACAGGAGACATAGGAAACAATGACATACCATTACTTAGTTCTCCAACAATGATAGAAGACACAGATTATTTAGTTATGGAATCAACATATGGAAGTAGACTACATATGCAAAATGACAAAAAAGCAGAAATCTTTCTAGATGTAGTATCAGAAACATTAGATAATGGAGGAACAGTTGTAATTCCATCATTTGCAGTAGGAAGAACACAAGAAATATTATATGAATTAAACAAATTAAAAGAAAAGAAAAATGATGAAGAATTTAGAATAAAATATAAAAAATTAATGAAAGCACCAGTATATGTAGACAGCCCACTTGCAATATCAGCAACAGAAGTATTTAAAGAAAACACAGATTTATTTGATGATGAAACAAAAGCCGAAATTTTAAGAGGAGACAATCCACTAGAATTCCCAGGGCTAAAATTCACAATGACAGCAGAAGAATCCAAAGCACTAAATGAAGATGAAACACCAAGTATAATAATATCAGCAAGCGGAATGTGTGAAGTAGGAAGAATAAAACATCACTTAAAACACAATTTATGGAATCCAAAAAGCACAATATTATTTGTAGGATATCAAGCACCAGGAACTCTAGGGTATAGTTTAGTAAATGGAGCAAAAACTGTAAAAATATTTGGAGATGAAATCGCAGTAAATGCAAGAATAGAATATATAGAAGGGTATTCAGGACACGCAGACCAAGAATGGTTAATGAATTTCATATATTCATTCATCAAAAAACCAAAACACATCTTTTTAGTACATGGAGAAGAAGAATCACAACAAGTATTAAAAGAAAAAATAGAAACAGAAGCAAAACTTCCAGTCACAATACCAGAATATGGAGAAACATATGAACTTAAAGATACAATAGAAATGACACATAAACTAGAAAGAAAAGTAGAAAAAACGATTAGAAACGAAATCATCCAAAGACTAGAAATACTAAAAGACGAATTAAATGATATGGAATACTATGTAAGAAAAGACATAAATGATACAACATTAAAAGATGAAGACATGTTCAGAATAAATGAAAAGATAAAAGACCTAGAAAAACAAATTGTGAATGTTATAGAAGGTTAGGGATTCTAGGGAAGGGCGTAGGGAATTTTGGGACGGGGCTTAAAATCCCTATAGTTATGAAGCAAAAATAAAATATATTTAACATTTTTTAAGTATAGGGATTTTAAGCCCCGTCCCCAAATTCCCTATTGCCTAAAAAATAATTAAAGGAGATAATAATGGAAAATAAATATTATAATGAAGCAATAATAGGAAACAAAAATATGATAGCTACTTTCACAGCAAAAGGAGAGTTGGAAAGAATGTATTTTCCAACTAAAGATTACAAACAATTTATTAATTTTTTTCATACAGGAGTAAAAGTAAATTCTTCTGATTTAATATATTTACATGACGATATAAATAATGTTTATAAACAATATTATGAACCAGATACAAACATATTAAATACAGAAGTAACAAATACATACTTTAACTTAAAAATATTACAAACAGACTATATGCCAATAAAAGAAAATATATTAGTAAAAAGATATATTTTTATGAATGAAAGTAAAATAGATTTAAATTTAAGTTTTTATATTCATTCAGAACTATTGTCTGATAATAATAATTTTGTAGGTTGCAAAATTATAGATGGTGGGATGTTGCAATATGCACATGATTTCGCATTTTCAACATTTGCAAAAGGAGAAAATTTATCAAAACATCAAATAAATGGTAGCAAAGAAACAATAAAAAGAGGAGAAATATATGACAAAGATTATATAGGAATGTCAAATGATTCAAGTATTTGTTATGATATTGGATTATTAAAACCAATGGAAAAGAAAACTTTAGAAATATGTATATTAATAGATGAAAACAAAAATATTTCTAAAATGGAAGATGAAATAGAAAGAATAAAAAAATTAGACTTAAAGAAAGAATATACTAACACAAAATCATATTGGAGAAAATTTGTAAAAAATCATAATGGATTAAATATGAAAGAACCAGAAAATAGCTATGAAGAAAAAATACAAGAAATCTATAAAAGAAGTATTTTATTATTTCCATTATTAACAAATCCAGAAACTGGGGGAATTATAGCTTCACCTGAAATTGATGAGAATTTTACAAAATGCGGAAGATATGCATATTGCTGGACTAGAGATGCAATATTTATGACAAAAGCATTAGATATATTAAAAATGGAAAAAGAAACTGAAAAATTTTATAAAGTATTTTGTAAAAACACTCAAAGCAAAAATGGAATGTGGGAACAAAGATTTTTTACAGATGGAAAATTAGCACCTTGTTGGGGATATCAAGTTGATGAAACAGCAAGTGTTGTATATGGAGTATTAGAACACTATAATTATACAAAATCAGCAAAATTCTTAAAAGAAAATTTACAAATGTGTGAAAAAGCAGTAGATTTTTTAAAAAGATATATAAAAGACTGGCTAAATATAGAAGATAAAACAGCCAAAAAAGATAAAGTACAAGAAGAAATGGAAAAAGAAATGCAAGAAAAACATCCAGGGCATAAATATCATGTAAGCTATGACTTGTGGGAAATGAATGAAGGTGTGCATTTATACTCATTAGCAAGTATTTATTCAGCATTTGAGTGTATGATAAAAATATATAGAATATTAGGAAATAATATTTCAGATTTTGAAAATAATAGATTAAAACAAGAAAAAGTAGCAAAAGAAGAAAGAACTTTAGAAAATTTACAAGTACAACTAAAAAGTTATATTACTGAAAATTTATATGATGAAGAGAAAAAATCATATGTAAGAAATTTAGAAGACAGAAAAATGGATATTAGTATATTAGGTGCAATAGTTCCATTTAATGTATTCAAACCAAAAGAAAAGAAAATACAAAATACAATAGAAAGAATAAATCTTTCAATAAGAACTTATACAGGAGGATATCAAAGATTTGAGCAAGATCATTATATGAATGGTAACCCTTGGCCAATTGCAAATCTTTGGATGACTTTGTATTATTTAGAATCAGGAGAAAAGAAAAAAGCAAAAGAAACATTTGATTTTGTTGTTAAAACAACAGGAAAACATTATTTAATTGGTGAACAAGTTGATAATAGTACTTTAAAACCTAATTGGGTACTTGGACTAGGATGGTCTCATGCAATGTTTATAATAGTACTTGAAAAATTAATGAACACCAAATAATATTTATGTTGCAATTTACTTTTTAAATTATATACACAGCCAAAAGTTATATTCTAATATTTTATGAAATTAAATGGCTGGCATTGCAGAATATACAAATTCTAACATTCTAAAACAGGCACCTCTCAAAGCAAGATTTGAGATTCTCCTATTTGATAATGTAAGAATTTGTAATATTCTTTCACTTGCACATTTAATTTCATAAAATATTAGAATATAACTTTTGGCTAATTATAAGAAATAGTAAATTATAAATAAATAGTAAAAATAAGGAACTTTTTTTAAATACCACTTGAAAAGTAAAAAAATTTAATATAGAATAGTATTGTCTAAAGAAAATAGGCAATACTATAATTATTGATAAAGAGTATAAAAAGGAGGAATTTTTATGTCAGTAAAAATAGGTATTAATGGATTTGGAAGAATAGGAAATTTATCATTCCAAGCAGCAATTGCAAGAGAAGGAGTAGAAGTAGTAGCAATAAATGATCCATTCATAGCAGCAGACTACATGGCATATATGACAAAATATGATACAGTACATGGAAGATTTAAAGGAACAGTAGAAGAAAAAGATGGACATTTAGTAGTAAATGGAAAAGAAATAAAAGTATATAATGAAATGGATCCACATAACATTCCATGGGGAGAATTAGGAGTAGACTATGTATTAGAATGTTCAGGTGTATTCACAACAATGGAAAAGGCACAAGCACATATAGATGCAGGAGCCAAAAAAGTAATAATAAGTGCACCATCAAAAGATGCGCCAATGTTTGTTATGGGAGTTAATAATGAAACATATGACCCAAGTATGAAAATAGTTTCAAATGCATCATGTACAACAAACTGTTTAGCACCACTTGCTAAAGTAATAAATGATAAATTTGGAATAAAAGAAGGATTAATGACAACAGTACATGCAACAACAGCAACACAAAAAACAGTAGACGGAGCATCTAAAAAAGATTGGAGAGGTGGAAGAGCTGCATCAGCAAATATCATACCATCATCAACAGGAGCAGCAAAAGCTGTTGGAAAAGTTATACCATCATTAAATGGAAAATTAACAGGAATGTCATTTAGAGTACCAACTGTAGATGTTTCAGTTGTAGATTTAACATGTAATTTAGCAACACCAACAACATATGAAGAAATTTGTAAAGCAATGAAAGAAGCATCAGAAGGAAGCATGAAAGGAATAGTAGAATACGTAGAAGACCCAGTTGTATCATCAGATTTTACATCAGATCCACATACATCAATATTTGACGCAACAGCAGGAATCATGTTAACAGATACATTTGTGAAATTAGTAGCATGGTATGATAATGAATGGGGATATTCAAACAAATTAGTAGATTTAGCTTGTTATATAGCGTCTAAAGATTAATAAAAAAATGAAATAAGACACGTTGATACTATATAACGTGTCTTAATAAATATTAGATGGTAACATGTAAAGGTAAAATAATAATGCAAAGGATGATAGAAAAAATGAAAATAGAAGGATGCAAGGAAAATAAAGGTGTAACTTTAATTGCTTTAGTTATTACAATAGTAATACTTATGATTTTAGCTGGAATAGCAATAGGTAGCACAGTAGGAGAAAGAGGAACAATAAATCAAGCAAGACAATCAAATGAGCAAGCAGAAAGAGAAAGTATTGTACAAAAAATACAAGCAGATGCATTAGTGGAAAAAGAAAAGAAGAATAGAAGTCTAACATATGATGAATTTATAGATGTTGTAGAAAGTGGAAATTATGGAACTATAAATGGAGATATATTGACAACATCTTCAGGATATGAAATAAATTTATCTGAATTATATCAAGGAGAATAAATAATCAAAGAGAAGAGCAAAATTGTCATTTTGGGGACGCGTCCAAAAATAACAATTTTAGATTTTGAGTATTAATAAAAATTTTTATATAAATAATAAAATTGTTATTTTTGGACGCGTCCCCAAAATGACAATTTTGCTCTTCTCTATTGTAAAAAAGGAGGAATTTAAAAATGAATAAAAAAACAATAAAAGATATTGATTTAAAAAATAAAAAAGTATTAGTAAGATGTGACTTTAATGTACCAATGGATGAAAACAAAAATATTACAGACAACACAAGAATTGTTGCAGCATTACCAACAATAAAATATCTATTAGAAAACAATTGTGCAATAATTCTTTGTTCACATTTAGGAAGACCAAAAGGAGAATTCAAACCAGAATTTTCTTTAAAACCAGTAGCTAAAGAATTATCAAAATTACTAAATAAAGACGTAATAATGGCAAATGACGTAATTGGAGAAGACGCAAAGAAAAAAGCAAAAGAACTAAAAAATGGTGAAATAATGTTATTAGAAAATGTAAGATTTCACAGAGAAGAAACAGATAATGATCCAGAATTTAGCAAGCAACTAGCAAGTTTAGCTGAAATATATGTAAATGATGCTTTTGGATCTGCACACAGAGCACATAGTTCAACAGCAGGAGTAGCACAATATTTACCAGCAGTAGCAGGATTTTTAATAGAAAAAGAATTAAAATTTCTAGGAAAGGCACTAGATAATCCAGAAAGACCATTTGTAGCTATTTTAGGAGGAGCAAAAGTTTCTGACAAAATAGGAGTAATTGATAACCTATTAGAAAAAGTAGATACATTAATGATTGGAGGAGGAATGGCATATACATTTTTTAAAGCACAAGGATATGAAGTAGGAAAATCTTTATGTGAATTAGACAAACTAGATTTAGCAAAAGAATTAATGGAAAAGGCAAAAAATAAAGGTGTAAAATTAATGCTTCCAGTAGATACAAAAGTAGGAAAAGATTTTGAAGTTAATACAGAAAGTAAAACAGTAAAATGGACAGAAATACCAGCAGATTGGGAAGGATTTGACATAGGAGAAGAAACAATAAAAATATTCTCTGAAGAATTAAGAAAAGCAAAAACAGTGGTATGGAATGGACCTTTAGGGTTATTTGAATTCCCACAATTTGCAATAGGAACTAATTCAATTGCTAAAGTATTATCAGAAATAGATGCAACTACAATAATTGGAGGAGGAGACTCAGCAGCAGCAGTAAAAAAAGCAGGATTAGAAGATAAAATGACACACATTTCAACAGGAGGAGGAGCATCTCTAGAATTCTTAGAAGGAAAAAAATTGCCAGGAATTGAATGTTTATTAGATAAATAATAAACCAATCTAAAATTGTCATTTTTGTCATTTTGGGGACGCGTCCAAAAATAACAATTTTAGATTTTGAGTATTAATAAAATTTTTATATAAATAATAAAATTGTTATTTTTGGACGCGTCCCCAAAATGACAAAAATGACAAATAGAGAAAGGAATGATTAAAAACATGAGAAAAAAAGTAATTGCAGGAAATTGGAAAATGAATATGCTTCCAAATGAAGCAATGAGCTTTATAGAACAACTAATACCATTAGTAAAAGATACAGATAATGAAGTAATACTATGTGTGCCATATATAGACCTATTTTATGCACTATTAACAGCACAAAATACAAACATAAAAATAGGTGCACAAAACATGCATTTTGAAGAAAAAGGAGCATATACAGGAGAAGTATCAGGACAAATGCTAAAATCTATAGGAGTAGAATATGTAATAATAGGACATTCAGAAAGAAGGCAATATTTTGCAGAAACAGATGAGACAGTAAATAAGAAGTTAAAATCAGCATTTGCAAATGGTTTAAAACCAATAGTTTGTGTAGGAGAGACTTTAGAGCAAAGAGAAACAGGAAAAACAACTGAAATAATAACAAAACAAACAGAATTAGCATTAGAAGGTTTAACAGAAGAACAAGTTGCAAATACAATAATAGCATATGAACCAATCTGGGCAATAGGAACTGGAAAAACAGCAACAAGTGACGATGCAAATAATAGTATAAAAGAAATAAGAAATAAAATTTGTCAAATATATGGACAAACAGTAGCTTCAAGAGTTATAATACAATATGGTGGTAGTGTAAAAAGCTCAAATGCAAAAGAACTATTTGAAATGTCAGATATAGATGGGGGTCTAGTAGGAGGAGCTAGTCTAAAAGCTGACGAATTTAGCAAAATAGTAAATTACAACAAATAATGAAATTTGACATTAATAAAATTGATAGTTTGTGATGAAAACAAAATAGAAAAAAATTGTATTTTAGGAGCACCAGATTTTATTGTGGAAATACTTTCATCAAGTACAAGCAATATGGATAGAGTAAAAAAATTAATTTTTATCAAAAATTTGGTGTAAAAGAATACTGGATAGTAGCACAAGAAGAAAAGAATATTTCAGTAATTCTTTTAAATAATGTATATTGTAAAGAAAATGAAGGACTTCTAGTTGAAAAATAATTCAAATTTTAGAATGTGTCAAATTAATTATCTAATAAAGATTTTGCACTAAGTCAAATGAAAGGATGAAATAGAAATGAAAGATAAACTAACAATGTTAATGATATTAGATGGATTTGGAATTAATCCAAATAAAGATGGAAATGCAGTAAAATTAGCCAAAACACCTAATATAGATGAACTAATGAAAAAATATTCAAATACAGAAATATATACAAGTGGACTAAATGTTGGATTACCAGAAGGACAAATGGGAAATTCAGAAGTAGGACATACAAATATAGGAGCAGGAAGAATTGTTTATCAAGAATTAACAAGAATAACAAAATCAATTGAAAATGGAGATTTCTTTACAAATCCAGAATTTATATCTGCAATTGAAAACTGCAAGAAAAATAATTCAAAATTACACATTTTAGGATTGTTGTCAGATGGGGGAGTTCATAGTCATAATAGACATTTATATGGACTTTTAGAAATGGCAAAAAGAAGAGACTTTGAAAATGTTTATGTACATTGCTTCCTAGATGGTAGAGATACACCACCTGCATCAGCAGAAGGGTATATAGCAAAATTACAAGAAAAAATGAAAGAAAAAGGAATCGGAAAGATTGCAACATTATCAGGAAGATTTTATGCAATGGACAGAGACAAAAGATGGCAAAGAATACAAAAATGTTATGATGCATTAGTAAACGGAAAAGGAATAAAAGCAGGAAGTCCAATAAAAGCAATAGAAGATTCATATCAAAAAGAAGTATTTGATGAATTTGTAGAACCAACAGTAATTTGTAATGGAGAAGAACCTATTGCAAAAATTGAAAAAAATGACTCAGTAATATTCTTTAACTTTAGACCAGATAGAGCAAGAGAAATTACAAGAACATTAGTAGATCCAGAATTTAATGAATTTGAAACAAAAAAAGATTTAAATTTATATTTTGTATGTTTCACAAATTATGACGAAACAATGCCAAATGTACACATAGCATTTGAAAAAGAACAATTAAAAAACACATTTGGAGAATATATAAGCAATTTAGGATATACACAATTAAGAATAGCAGAAACAGAAAAATATGCACATGTTACATTTTTCTTTAATGGAGGAGAAGAAAAATTATTTAAAGGAGAAGACAGAATATTAGTACCATCTCCAAAAGTAGAAACATATGATCAAAAGCCAGAAATGAGTGCATATGAAGTAACAGAAAAAGTAATAGATGCAATCAAACAAGACAAATATGACAGTATAATTTTAAATTATGCTAACCCAGATATGGTAGGACATACAGGAAGTCTAGAAGCAGCAATAAAAGCAGTAGAAACAATAGATGAATGTGTAGGAAAAGTAGTAAAACTAGTAGAAGAAAAGAAAGGAAATCTATTAATAACAGCAGACCATGGAAATGCAGAGCAAATGATAGATTACAAAACAGGAGAACCACACACAGCACATACTACAAATCCAGTACCACTAATATTAGTAACAAGCAATGATAAACTAAAATTAAAATCAGGAGGAAAATTAGCAGACTTAGCACCAACAATGCTAGACTTAATGAATTTAGAAAAACCTGCAGAAATGACAGGAAATAGTTTATTAGATAAGGAATAAAAAATATGTTAAACCATACAAAGAAAATAAAAGAGATATATGAAGATATACAAAGGAAATTATATTATATGATACCAGAAAAATGGGAAGAGCTATATTTATATAGTTCTTTCATAGAGGGAAAAAAAGATGAAAAAAAAGGAGAATTATTCTTTTACTATATACCAAAAGGAATATTTAAGAAAAAGCCAGTAAATGTGTATGAAATTCCATCAAAATTTAATTTGGATGAAAATCAATATTTACAATTAGTACAAATTTTATATAACAGAATTAAAGAATTAAGAGAAGAATTTAGAAAATCAGAATCTGGCGAAATGTGGACAAATATAACAATGATAATAGAAAATTCAAAATTTAAAGTAGAGTATCATTATGAAGACTTAAAAAATAACGAATTTTCAAGTTACGAAAGACATGTTATATGGAGATACAAATACCTAAATATTGGACCAGAACAAGTAAGTAAAGAAGAAAAAGAAATATTAAAAAGGTACATGCTAGGAGCAAAAACCTTAGATAGAAAAGAAACCTACGAAACTGGTATTTATATAAGAGATATAGAAAATATCGTAGATTACACAACTGAAGATACTTCACAAAACATAGAATACGAAGAAAAACAAGAACAACCAAAAAGGAAGAATCAAATTTTAATGAATAATCAAGATATAGAAAATGATGAAAATTAAAAATATATACAAATAATTATTATAAATTATTACTAAAATTTTCATAAAAAATAATGAATTAAAAAAATTTACAAATGATAATGAATTCTTAAAAAAGTCTTTATAAAATAATTATTATAATTTATAAAATTAAGTTATTAATTTTAGATTTAATCTAAAAATCATATAAATTATTGCATATATATGCAATAAAAACAAAGCAATGAAAGGAGTAAAAAAAGATGATTTATTCAAAAGAATTAGAAGAAATGTGTACAGTAGCAAAAGGAGTTGACCATGGGCCAGCACCAATACCAGAAGAAGGAAAATGGGTAAAAGCAAAAGAAATAAAAGATATATCAGGATTAACACATGGAATAGGATGGTGTGCACCTCAACAAGGAGCATGTAAACTAACATTAAATGTAAAAGATGGAATAATCCAAGAAGCTTTAGTAGAAACAATAGGTTGCTCAGGAATGACACATTCTGCAGCTATGGCAGGAGAAATCTTACCAGGAAAAACAATATTAGAAGCATTAAATACAGACTTAGTTTGTGATGCAATAAACACAGCCATGAGAGAATTATTCTTACAAATAGTATATGGTAGAACACAAACAGCATTTTCAGAAGGTGGGCTTCCAGTAGGAGCTGGACTAGAAGACTTAGGAAAAGGACATACATCACAAGTAGGAACAATTTATTCAAGTACATTAAAAGGTCCTAGATATTTACAATTAACAGAAGGTTACATAGTAGAATTAGGTTTAGATAAGGATGACCAAATTATAGGTTATAAATATGTTCATTTAGGTAAAATGATGGAAAATATCAAAAAAGGTATTGAGCCAATGGAGGCTATTGAAAAAGCATCTGGTACTTATGGTAGATTTGATGAGGCTGTTAAGAAGATTGACCCAAGAGAAAATTAAAACGAATGAAAAGAGGCATCTTGCGTTGTCAAACTTTATAAAATAAGGAGTAATAAATTTTTAGTTAAAAGAGCTCATGAAAATAGTGTTAAACATGGTTTTTGGGAAAAAGACAAAAACTTTGGTGAAGTTATTGCGTTAATGCATAGTGAATTATCAGAAGCTTTCGAAGAATATAGAAATGGAAAAGGCATCAATGAAACATATTATGAAGAAGGAAAAAAAACTTGTGGAATACCATCAGAATTAGCAGATGTCGTAATAAGAATATTTGATTTTTGTGGTGGAAATAATATTGATTTAGAAAAAATTATTCTTGAAAAAATGGAATATAATGAAACAAGACCATACAAACATGGTAAGAAATGTTAATAAGGAGGAATAAAAATGGCAGTAACATTTGAAAGTTATGAAAGAAGAATAGACCAAATTAAACCAGTAATGGAAAAATACGGAATAAAAGATTTTGAAGACGCATTAAAAATATGTACAGATAAAGGATTTAATCCATATGAAATAGTAAAAGGAGTACAACCAATATGTTTTGAAAATGCAGCTTGGGCATATACATTGGGAGCAGCAATAGCAATTAAAAAAGGTTGCACAAAAGCAGCAGATGCAGCAAAAGCAATTGGAGAAGGATTACAAGCATTCTGTATTCCAGGTTCAGTTGCAGATGATAGAAAAGTTGGATTAGGACATGGAAACTTAGCATCAATGCTATTATCAGAAGACACAAAATGTTTTGCATTCTTAGCAGGACATGAAAGCTTTGCAGCAGCAGAAGGAGCTATAGGAATAGCAAAATCAGCAAATAAAGTAAGAAAAGAACCATTAAGAGTAATCTTAAATGGACTTGGAAAAGACGCAGCACAAGTAATTTCTAGAATTAATGGATTTACATATGTAAAAACAGATTTTGACTACTTCACAGGAAAAGTAAAAGTAGTAGAAGAAATACCATACTCAGACGGAGAAAGAGCAAAAGTAAAATGTTATGGAGCAAATGACGTAAGAGAAGGTGTAGCAATCATGTGGTTAGAAGATGTAGACGTATCAATAACAGGAAACTCAACAAACCCAACAAGATTCCAACACCCAGTAGCAGGAACATACAAAAAAGAAAGAATAGAAGCAGGTAAAAAATACTTCTCAGTAGCATCAGGAGGAGGAACAGGAAGAACATTACACCCAGACAACATGGCAGCAGGACCAGCATCATATGGAATGACAGACACAATGGGAAGAATGCACTCAGACGCACAATTTGCAGGAAGTTCATCAGTACCAGCCCACGTAGAAATGATGGGATTAATAGGAATGGGTAACAACCCAATGGTTGGAGCATCAGTAGCGGTAGCAGTAGCAGTAGAAGAAGCCATGAAAAAATAGGGAAAAAGGGGACACCCTTTTTTTCCCTATTTATATACATTTATTAGCAAAGCTTTTTATCTAATAGGAAATTCGAAGAAAAAAAGTGAATTGAAATATATTAAAATTTCAATTCACTTTCTTTCTATTAAGTATATAATTTAATCTTTTTTAGATGATTTTTTATCATCAGTCATTACTTCTTTAATAGCACCCAAAGAACTTAAAGCACTAGTTGCTTCAAAAGGAATAAACACTTTATTAGCATCACCTTTAGCAACTTCTTCAAGAGCTTCTAAAGATTTCAATTGAACAAGCTTATCATCAGGAGCCGCTTTTTTCATTGCATCATAAACCATTTGAATTTCTTTAGCCTTAGCTTCTGCAACTTCTCTAATAGCTTGTGCTTCACCGGCAGCTCTTCTAATTTGAGCTTCTTTATCAGCTTCAGCTTCCAATATAGCAGCTTGTTTTTTACCTTCAGCAATAGTAATAGCAGATTGTCTTTGAGCTTCAGATTCTAGAATCATAGCTCTTTTATTTCTTTCTGCATTCATTTCTTTTTCCATTGCATCTCTGATATCAGCAGGAGGGGTAATGTCTTTAATTTCAACTCTATCTATTTTACATCCCCATCTATCAGTAGCTTCATCTAATACAACACGTAATTGATTATTAATACCATCTCTAGAACTAAATGTCTCATCTAAGTCCATTTTACCAATAATATCACGAATTGTAGTGATAGCTAAGTACTCAATACCTTTCTTTAAACTTTGGATTTCATAAACTGCTTTCGCAGGATCTGTTATTTGATAGAAAACAACAGTATCTATAGTAATTGTAACATTATCTTTTGTAATAACTCCTTGAGGTGGAACATCCATAGTTTGTTGTTTTAAACTAACAACACTTCTTACATGATCTAAAAATGGAATTATAATTGTAAGACCAGCATCAGCTACTTTATAAAATTTACCTAATCTTTCAATTATATAAACCTCAGACTGTTTAACGATTTTTATTGACATGAATGCTATTACCAAAATAATAACAAGCAAAACTAATAAAAATACCATAAAATTTCCTCCTTAAAATAAAATATATAAAAAATAAATAAAAAACTAATTACTTTTTGAAGTAACTTTAATAGGTGATACTACAGCTTTAACACCTTTAACTTCAACAATTTTTACTTCTGTACCTTCTTCTATATCAATATCATCTTTGCCAACGGCTGACCATAATTCACCATTTATTTTAACTTGGCCAGTTCCATTTATAGAATCAATATTTTTTGTAACAATTCCAGTATCGCCAATTATAGAATAAACATTACTTTTAAAATTAGATTTACCCTTAGCAAATTTTTTCACAAAAGGCTTAGTAGCAAAAATTAAGACTGTAGATGATATAACAAAAACTGCAGTTTGAATTACAATATTATCTGTAAAAAAACTAACAAGCATTGCAAATAAAGCACCTATAGCTAACCAAAAAATTAAAAAACCAACCGTAATAATTTCAACAATAAAACAAACTCCAGAAATTATTAACCAAATTTGCCACATATTAACCTCCATCTGAGAAATTAAGTACTTTATATGAAAAGAACTAATAACTCAATTAATAAAATTTTAAAAATAAACTACAATAATATTATAACATATAAATCCGAAAAAAGAAATAGTTTTATGTAAAATTATGTAATAATTGGAGTTAATTGTTATATTATAATTGATTATAGTAAAATAATTATAAGAAATATAAGTAATTTTTACATCAATAAATTTCATAATTATTGGTAACTATAATATAAATATTAAAAAATTAAAAATAAATGAATAAAAAGCAAAAAAATACACATACCAATATAAAGCAAAATATAAATTTTAAATTATATATAAAAAATTTGATTTTTTAGTATATCAATAAAAAGAAAGAGAGTGTGAAAAATGAATAAAAAAGAAGAGATTGAATTAGAAAATAATGATAAAATACACGAAGTTGGGGAAGATGCAACAAAATATGGAGAATTTATATCATCATATTTTGCATGGATATCATTGCCACAACAAAAGGAAAGAGCAGAAGAACTTCAGAAAATAACTAAAACGGATGAAAAAAAGAAAAAGTAATTAAAATTAAACAAAAAAGATTTTTACAAAATGCCAAATAAATTAATTGATTTAATAAGAAAAAATAATAAAAAGGAAAAAATATTAAAATAAGAAATATATTCAAATAAAATATATCTGGAAAAAGAATAAGAAACAAATAATAAGATACAAAACACAACAAAAAGATAAAAAACAATAAAAAACAGTAAAAAAGAAAGAAAATCAATGAAAAAAAGAGAAACAAATAAAAAAATCAGAAAAAAAGACAAAAGAAAGTCAAAGAAAGTCAAAAAATGCATTTGCAAATATCAAAAAATACATTATAATAGAAATATAGGTCAAAGAAAGTCAAAGTAAAATATAAATATTAACATTATTAAAATACAAAAGTAAGTAGAAGGTGATAACATGAGAATATCAGATATAATAGAAGAATTTATAAAAGATTTATTTGATGATGATAGTCAACAAGTAGAAATACAAAGAAATGAATTAGCAGAACATTTCAATTGTGTGCCATCACAAATAAACTATGTAATAGCAACAAGATTCAAGCCATCACAAGGATATTATGTAGAAAGTAGAAGAGGTGGTGGAGGGCACATCACAATAAAAAAAGTAAGTAGCACAAAAAAAGACTATATCATGCATATAATAAATAACATAGGAAATGAAATAACAGCAAGTGAAGTAGATATTTTACTAAGTGATTTTCTAACGTATAATATTACAAACAAAAAAGAAGCAAAATTAATAAAAGTCGCAACAAGTGACAATGTATTAGCACCAGCAAAAGAAAAAAAAGACAATTTACGTGCAAGAATATTAAAAAACATGTTAATAAATCTAGAATAGGGAATTTGGGGACGAGGCTTTTTGTCATTTTGGGGACGCGTCCAAAAATGACAATTTTATATTTTGAGCATATTAATTAAATTTTTGTAATAAACCTCAAAATTGTAATTTTTGGACGCGTCCCCAAAATGACAAAAAGCCTCGTCCCCCGAATTCCCTTTAAATGCATCACAAAAAACAACAAAAATCCAGTGAATTTTAAAAGGAGGTAATAAATATGTTATGTGATAATTGTAAAAAAAGACAAGCAAATATTAGATATTCAGAAAATATAAACGGAATTACAAAAGAATTAAATCTTTGTGAGGAATGTAGTAAGAAATTAGGAATAGGAGATATAAGTTTTGATTTGTCTATGCCAATTGATTTTTCAAACTTTTTTGGTGATTTTATAGAAAACTTTACTACACCAGAATTTATGCCATTATTTAATGAAGTAAAACAGTTAAAATGTAATAATTGTGGATATACATTTAATGATGTTGTAAATACAGGAAAATTAGGATGTGGAGAATGTTATTCTGTGTTCGAAAGCCAATTAGATCCTATTATAAAAAAGATACAAGGAAGTAATATGCATGTAGGAAGAATAGGAAAAGTCCTAGATAATAAAATATCAGATGATACAGCAACTAGCAATGAGAAAAAGGAACAATTAAGTGAAATAGATAAATTGAATTTAGAGTTAAAACAAGCAATAAAAGAAGAAAGATATGAAGATGCAGCAAAGTTAAGAGATGAAATAAAAGAAATTGAGAATGCAACAAAAATAAATAATAAAACAGAAGAAAAGGAAGATGTTGCAAAGTCAAAAGACGAAAAAAAAGGAGAAGAAAATAATCAAGACACAAAAAATAATAGATAATGAAAAATCAAAGGCTAGTAAAAAAATTTATAAAAATATATAAATCATGATAAATAGAAAGAAGGTATGTAAATGAATTGGTATTTACAAAATGGTAAAGAATCTGATGTAGCAATAAGTACAAGAATAAGATTTGCAAGAAACTTAAATGGATTTAAATTTAATCTAAAAAGTAAAGAAGATATCGAAAAATTAGAAAATAAAATAAAAGAAAATCTATATGCCATAGGATATGGATTAAAATTTATAAAAATAAAAGATTTAGATGATATCACAAAAATGAGTTTACTTGAAAAAAATCTAGTAAGTCCAAATTTTATACTAAATAGAAATGAAACAGGAAGTATATTAATCAATGATGAAGAAAACATATGTATAATGATAGGAGAAGAAGATCATCTAAGAATGCAATTCTTTAGCAGTGGATTAGAACTAGAAAATACTTTGAATTTAGCAATAGAAGTAGACAAAAAAATAGAAGAAGTTTTAGGATATTGTGTAAATAAGAAATATGGATATTTAACAAGTTGTCCAAGCAATGTAGGAACAGGGCTAAAAGCATCTGTAATGATACATATACCAGCACTAGCCAAAACTAAAAACACTAGAAATATTTTAGAAGCCATTAGTGGATTTGGTATAAATATAAAAGGAATTTATGGAGAAAATACTCAAAATACAGGAGATATGTATCAAATTTCAAATAAACAAACATTAGGTGTTACAGAAAATGAAATAATAGAAAATTTAAAAATAATTGTAGAGAAAATAATTGAACAAGAAAGAAAAGTAAGAAAAATTTTAGCTAAAGACAGTATAAACTTAGAAGATGAAATATATAGAGCATATGGAATATTATCTAATTGTAGAAAAATATCTTATGAAGAAGCAAAAACTTTATTATCAGATATAAAACTAGGTGTTGATTTAGGAATATTAGACGAATTAACAGATTTAGAAGTTAAAAAGTTATATTTGTATACAAAACCAGCAAATTTGCAAAAGTATGCACAGCAAATACTGGAAGGTAGAGATTTAGACATAAAAAGAGCAGAAATAATAAAACAGATTTTAAGTGAAAAGAAATAAGTCCATTAAAGTGGCAAGTATTAGATAAAAATAAAAATAGCCTCACAAGGAGGCCGATTATTTTTGGTCTTTAATAGCAGTAACAATGAATGATGTAGCTAACCCAATAGCAATTATAATGCAAAAAGCATCATTAGAAATATTGGATAAAATTAAGCTTACAAAACCCAAAAGTACAAATATAAAAAGTACCATATAGAAACCTCCTAATAAGGCACACAACAATAAGTTGTGAAAACATTCCAATAAATTGGACGTTATCGAGTTACGATACTTAAAAAAGTATGAATATTATTATACTTTAAATCAACATAAAAGTCAAAAAATTTTAAGGTTAAAGAAAAAGTCTACAATAAAGCGAATATTTCAAAAGAAAAAGACTTATTGAGTCAATTTATAAAAAGGACTGTCCCCAAATATGCAAAAATGCATATTAAGAACCGTCCATTATTAAGTAAAGGAGTTGATAATTATGACATATAAATTTACAAATAGAGCCAAAAAAGCGATAGAGATAGCAAATGAAGTTGCTATAGAATTAGGGCATAATTATATAGGAACAGAACATATTTTGTATGGATTATCAAAGGAAGGTAATGGTGTGGCTTCAAAGGTATTAGAAAACCAAGATGTGACACCTGAAGTTATTGCAGATAAAATTATAGAATTGGTAGGAAGAGAAGATACTATAAGAGAGACTTTAGGTTTTACTCCTAGAACTAAAAGAGTTATAGAAAATGCTTTTTTAGAAGCAAGAAAACTAGGATATAACTATATAGGAACAGAACATATTTTGATAGGTATTTTAAGAGAGGGAGATAGTATAGCAGCTAGAATATTGTTGGAACTTAATGTTAATATACCTAAATTATATAATGAAATAATAAAAGTTATAAATGAGGGAGAAGATTATAAAAACGAAAGTAGCAAAAAATCTACAGATAGAAAAAATGGAAGCTATAATCAAACACCAACATTAAATCAGTTTGGAGAAGATTTAACTAAAAAAGCCAAAGAAGGTAAATTAGATCCAATTATAGGAAGAAAAGAAGAAATTGAAAGAGTTATACAAATATTATCAAGGAGAACAAAAAATAATCCTTGTCTAATAGGTGAACCTGGAGTAGGAAAAACAGCAGTTGTTGAAGGTTTGGCACAAAAAATAGTATCAGGTGATATACCAGAAATATTAAAAGATAAAAGAGTTGTAACAGTTGATATTTCAGGAATGGTAGCAGGTGCAAAATATAGAGGAGATTTTGAAGAAAGAATCAAAAAAGCTTTAAATGAAGTTAAAAAAGCCGGAGATGTAATACTATTCATTGATGAAATTCACACAATAGTAGGAGCTGGAGCAGCAGAAGGGGCAATAGATGCAGCAAATATTTTAAAACCATTACTTGCAAGAGGAGAAATACAATTAGTTGGTGCAACAACATTAAATGAATACAGAAAATTCATAGAAAAAGATACAGCATTAGAAAGAAGATTTAGCCCAGTTACTGTAAATGAGCCAAGTGAAAAAGATACTATACAAATATTAAAAGGTATAAGAGATAAATATGAAGCTCACCATAATGTAAAAATATCAGATGAAGCAATTGAATCAGCAGTAAAAATGTCTGTAAGATATATTAATGATAGATTTTTACCAGATAAAGCAATTGATTTAATTGATGAAGCAGCATCAAGGGCTAGGTTAAAAACTTATACAGAACCAGACAATTTAAAGAAATTAGAAGAACAAATCGAAGAAATTGAAAAAGATAAAGAAGAAGCAGTAAGAACACAAAAATTTGAAAAAGCAGCATCATTAAGAGATAAGCAAAAAGAATTGAAAGAAAAATATGAAAAAGAACAAAATAAATGGAAAAATAAAAACACTAAATCTGTAACAAACATAGGAGAAGAAAATATAGCAGAAGTAATATCTAGCTGGACAGGAATACCAGCAAAGAAAATAACAGAAGATGAAAATAAAAGATTAAAAAACCTAGAAAAATCACTACATGAAAGAGTAATAGGACAAGATGAAGCAGTAGAAGCGGTAGCAAAAGCAATAAGAAGAGGAAGAGTAGGACTAAAAGACCCAAAAAGACCAATAGGATCATTCTTATTCTTAGGACCAACAGGTGTAGGAAAAACAGAGTTATCAAAAGCATTAGCAGAAAGCTTATTTGGCGATGAAAATGCAATGATAAGAATAGACATGTCAGAATATATGGAACCACATTCAGTATCTAAATTAATAGGTTCACCTCCAGGATATGTAGGATTCGACGAAGGAGGACAATTAACAGAAAAAATAAGAAGAAAACCATATTCAGTAATACTTTTTGACGAAATAGAAAAAGCTCATCCAGATGTTATGAATATGTTATTACAAATACTAGAAGACGGACGTCTAACAGACAGTCAAGGAAGAACAGTCAACTTTAAGAATACAGTAATAATAATGACATCTAATATAGGAGCTAGACTAATAACAGACAAAAAATCATTAGGATTTAGCAAGAGTACAAGTACAAACACAGAAACAGAAGTATCAGAAAAAGAAAGAAAAGACTATGAAGAAACAAAAAAAGAAGTAATGGAAGCACTAAAAAAAGAACTAAGACCAGAATTCATAAACCGTATAGACGAAATAATAGTATTCCACAAACTAACAGATAAAGAAATAAGTCAAATTATAGATATAATGCTAAATGAAGTCACAAAAAGACTAAAAGCACAAAAAATAGAAATAGAAATAGAACCAGAAGTAAAAGAAATGATAGCCAAAAAAGGAGTAGACAAAGCATTTGGAGCAAGACCACTAAGAAGAACAATACAAAATGTATTAGAAGATAGACTAGCAGAAGAAATACTAGATGGAAACTTAAAGAAAAACAAACCAGCTAAAATAGGAGTAGAAGATGGCAAAGTAGTTATTAGGGGACGTTCCTTCAATCCCTAATATTAGGGATTAAAGGGACGGACCTTACATATTACCAGATGAGGGAAATCCATAAAAAGCCTGAGTTAAAGGTGTCCTAATAGGGCACCTGATTTTTTTGCATTATAGGAAATATATGATTTTTTCTATAATATCAATCATATTTAAAAAAAATTTAAAATATATCTTGCGTTTTACATAAAACCATGTTATACTTTCAAAAATAACCTAATTAAATTCAATAACTAAATTCATAAATCATATTATTTTATTAATCAAATTTTTATTTTGTAGTATTTTATAAAAGTCGCTAAATTTTCAAAATATATAATTAAAAAATTATTTATAAAAGAAAGGAGAAATGCTTATTGCCAAGAATAGCAAGAAAAAACATACAATCAGAATTTGTTCATATTATAACAAAAGGAATAAAAAGTGAATTCATATTTTATAAAGATCAATATAAAAATGAATATATATTACTTTTGAAAAAATACATAAAAGAAATGATAAAAACAGATATCATATCATATTCCGTAATGGCTAACCATGCGCATATATTAATTCACACAAAAAGCATTGATGAAATAAGCAATCTAATGAGAAAAATCAATACATCATATGCAATTTATTATAATAAAAGTGAAGAAAGAGAAGGATTTGTGTTTGCAAATAGATATTATTCACAAGGCATAAAAGATGTTCAACATTTATTTGCATGTATTAAATATATACATGATAATCCAGTAAAAGCAGGAATAGTAAAAGAACCAAGTCAATACAAATTTTCATCTTTCAAAGAATTTAATGAGGGAAAATTGGATACAGAAGTGGCAAAATTAATATTTGGAACAGAAAATTATGTATCAAAACTCAATAATTTAGATGTTAAAAGTGAGTTCAATATAATTGACATTTCAGATGAAGAAGATAAAAATAGAATAACAAAAAAAGTAAATATAGAAAAATTAATTGATAATTTTTGTGAAAAATTTGAAGTCAATTTAAGTCAAATAAGAGAATCTAATTATTTAATTCTAAAATTTAAAGAATATTTGGATCAATTTAAAATTGGTAATAAAACAATATGCGGAATCCTTGGAATAGGGAAAAATCGTATAAATTACATAGAAAAAAGAAAAAAATGAAAATATATTCTACTGATTTAAATGTTACTACTCAGCCCTAGTACTATTTAATCAATTTGAATACGAATATCTGAGTTATTGAAATATATTCAAGACTATGATATACTTTTGATATCATAAAAGGGAAGGTCCGTCCCTTTTGTCCCTAATATTAGGGATTGAAGGAACGTCCCCTAAAGGAAGGTTGTTAAAATGTTAGAAAAAATAAATTCACCAGAAGATGTAAAAATGTTAAATGATGAAGCAAAGAAGCAATTGGCAGAGGAAATAAGGGAATATATTTTACAAATAGTGTCAGAAAACGGAGGACATTTAGCATCAAATTTAGGAGTAGTGGAATTAACAATAGCATTACATAGTGTGTTTGATTTGCCAAAAGATAAAATAGTATGGGATGTGGGACATCAGACATATGTGCATAAAATCTTGACAGGAAGAAGAGAACAGCTAAAAACTTTAAGAAAATTAGATGGTATAGCTGGTTTCCCAAAAACAAGTGAGTCAGAAATGGATTGTTTCAACACAGGACATAGTAGTACATCAATATCAGCAGCATTAGGAATGGCAAGAGCAAGAGATATAGAAGGTAAAACTAACAATGTAATTGCAGTTATAGGAGATGGGGCTTTAACTGGAGGAATGGCACTAGAAGCATTAAATGATGCAGGATATAGTAAAACGAGAATTACCGTTATTTTAAATGATAATGAAATGAGTATTTCAAAAAATATTGGCGGACTTAATATGTTTTTAAGTAAATTGAGAACTAAAAAAACATATACAAAATCCAATATTTCAGCTAAAAGGGTAATTAAGAAAATTCCAGTGATAGGAAAGCCAATAGTCAAGATTGTTCAAAAAATAAAAAGAGGTATAAAACAATTAATAATACCAAAAATGTTTTTTGAAGATATTGGTTTCAGGTATTTAGGACCAGTTGATGGGCATAATGAAGCAGAGCTTGAAAGAATGTTAAAAATAACAAAAGAATTAGATGGACCAGTATTATTACATGTTTTAACTAAAAAAGGGAAAGGATATAAAATAGCAGAAGAAAATCCAGATAAATTCCATGCAACTGGACCATTTAATATAGAAACGGGAAAAAGTAAAAAAGAGAAGAAACCAGATTATTCAAAAATATTTGGTCAAAAACTAGTAGAATTAGCAAAGAAAAATCACAGAATAGTAGCAATAACAGCATCAATGAAAGATGGAACAGGATTAAGTAATTTCGCACAAGAATTTCCTAATAGATTTTTTGACATTGGAATAGCTGAACAACATGCATTAGGATTAGCAGCAGGAATGGCAAAAGAAGGAGTGATTCCGGTAGTTCCAATATATTCATCTTTTTATCAAAGATGTTATGACCAAGTTATACATGATATAGCAATGCAAAACTTACCTGTAGTTATGTGTGTGGATAGAGCAGGAATAGTAGGGGCAGATGGTGAAACACATCAAGGAACTCTTGATATGGCATTTTTTAGATTAGTTCCAAATTTAACAATTTTAGCTCCAAAAGATTTTAAAGAATTAGAGGATATGCTAGAATTTGCTATCAACTTGAAAAAGCCGGTTGTTATAAGATATCCAAGAGGAGGAGAAGACAGTTATCAATTTAATCAGCATGAAAAAATAGAATTAGGAAAAGCGGAAATACTAAAAGAAGGACAAGACTTAACAATAATATCAATTGGGAAAACAGTTGCAAGAGCAATGAAAATAGCAGATGATTTAAGTAAAGAAAATATACAAGCAGAAGTTATAAATGCAAGATTTTTAAAACCATTAGATAAAGAAACAATAAAAAAATCAATAACAAAAACTAAAAATGTAATAACAATAGAAGATGGAACAATAATTAATGGACTAGCAACAGCTATTAAAGAACTAATAATTGACGAAAAATTAGAAGATATAAATATAAAAAGCTATGCATACCCAGATGAGTTTATAAGACATGGTGGAGTTGAAGAATTAGAAAAAATATATAAAGTAGATGAAAAAAGTATAGTAAAAGAAATAGAAGAAAATTTACAGAAAGTTACAATAAAAGCATAATAAATTAATTTTTAGTATGAGAAAATATTAAATAGAATTAAGATAGAAGTATATTTCATTATAAAATAAAAGATTCCAACATTGGTAGGAGAAAATTGAGAGGAGAAAACAAAAAGAAAATGAACAAACAAGAAATATTAAAAGACTACAAAAAACAAGATGACAAAATATGTCTATCACAAGTATTAGACAAAATAGAGTTTTCAAAAAATAGAAATAAAATAGAATATACAGACTTTCTTGACATGTATCAAATATCATTAGTAGAAAATTTTCTAAGAAAAATGCAATTCAAAAACTATATATTATATGGTGGATATGAAGATGCAGAAAGAAAAATATTAATAGTTTATCCAGAAAAATATGACATGTCAATGATAGAAAAAAATTATAACAAAATACTAAAGATAGTAAGAATAACATTAGCAGAAGAAGAACAAGGAAAATACACGCACAGAAACTATTTGGGAGGAATAATCAAACTAGGATTAAAAAGAGAAAAAGTAGGAGATATCTTAGTAGCAGATGATGGAGCAGATATAATTACATTAGAAGATTTTTCAAATATCCTAAAAGAGCAATTACCATCACTTACAAGATTTGAAAATAGCAAAATAGAAATACATGAACTAAAAGACTTAAGGAAAAAAGAAATAAAAATGGAAACAATAAAAATAATAGTACCATCACTTAGATTAGACAATTTTGTATCAGACCTAGCAAGAACATCAAGAAGTAAAGCAGTTCAAATAATCAATCAAGAAAGAGTTTTTATAAACGGACAAAATGAAACAAAACCATCTAAACAATTAAAGCTAAATGATATACTAACAAT
>CALXXK010000006.1 GCA_944392675.1 uncultured Clostridia bacterium | reverse complement strand
CCTTCAAACTATAATCCATTAACATTAATAGAATATGTAAAATTAATGATAGAAGCAGGAGTACCAGCAGGATGTATTCAAATATTAACAGGAGATGGACCAACAGCAGGTCAAGCATTAGCAAGACATCCAGGAGTTCACTTAGTATCATTAACAGGTGGAACAGCAGCTGGAATCCAAACAATGGGAACATGTTCTCAAAACTTAACACATGTAATGCTAGAACTTGGTGGAAATGATGCATTTATCTTCTTAGAAGATGGAGATATGGACTTAGCTGTAAAAGAAACAATCTGGGGAAGATTATATAATGGTGGACAAGTATGTTGTGCAAGTAAACGTTTCTTAATTCATAATTCAAGAAAACAAGAATTTATAAATAGAATGAAAGAAGTAATTGCAAACTTAAAAGTTGGAGACCCAATGCAAGAAGATACAGATATGGGACCAATGATTAATATAAATGCAGCAAAAAGAATAGAAGAACAAGTAAATCAAATGGTAGCTGAAGGTGCAACAATTGTATGTGGAGGAAAAAGAGAAGATGCTTACTATTACCCAACAATATTAGACAACGTAACAAAAGATATGGAAGTTGCAAAAGACATGGAAATATTTGGACCAGTAATTTCAGTAATAGGATTTGATGATGTTGAAGAAGCAATTGAAATTGCAAACCAATCATCATATGGACTATGTGGATGTGTAATTTCAAAAGATTACTCAAGAGCAATGAAAATTGCAGACAAACTAGAATGTGGTGGAGCAGTAGTAAATGGAGCAAGCTTCTATCGTTCATTCGAAATGCCATTTGGAGGTTGGAAACACTCAGGAATTGGAAACGAGGGTGTTTTAACAACATTACAAGAAATGTCTAGAGTAAAAACAATTGTATTGAAAAACATCTTATAGGGAAAAAGGGGACACCCTTTTTTTCCCTGTTTATTATAAGGACTGTTAATTATAATAAAAGAAACTTATTTCCTAAATCACAAAATTACGACTAAAAATCAAAATTATAACTAAATTTACTAACTAAGCTTCCCAAAATAAAAAAGGGAAAAGAAGGGATTGAAAAATATGGAGAAAAAGAGAAAAATAGTAATAATAAGTGTAATAGCAATAGTAATTATACTTGCAATAGCAACAATAACAGTAATTGTTTTAAATCAAAAAAATAATGAAGAAAGTCAAACTAACATAGTAAACGAAGTATATAACAAATTACAACAAAACGATAAATATATTATTGAAACGACTTTAGATAATAATAACAAAATGTATTATGCCAAAGATGGAAATATGGCATATTTATCTACAACAACAGATGGTGATGAACTAAAATTATTAATAAAAGATGGGAATACTTATTTAATAAAAGATGATGAAAAAACATATTACACATATAAAAATAATGAAACAGAATTATCTAAAATTTCAACACAATTAGAAGAATTAGAAAATCAAGAATTTAAAAAAGGCAAAGAAAAAATTGAAGATAAAACATATAAATATAATGAATATTATGGTTTAACAGATTTTGCGATTCAAGATATGACTAATGGAGATGGGCAAGAAGAACAAAATGCAAAAACCAGATTTTATTATGATAATGATAAATTAGTTTATATAAAAACAATTGTTGGAGATAAACAAGAATTATTAAAAGTTAATATATCTTATGATGTAGACAATGATTTGTTTAATATACCTTCAAATTATGAAGAAAAATAAATTAACATTGAAGACCTAGGGATTTTGGGGACGGGGCTTAAAATCCCTATAAATTAAAACAAAAAATGTTTTTTATGTTCTAAATTCATATGGGGATTTTAAGCCCCGTCCCCAAAATCCCTAAGTCTTCAAATAAAAAAATAGGAGGAATGAAAAATGTCAACAAAATTTGTTTTAAATGAAACATCATATTTTGGAAAAGGGGCAAGAGAAGAGCTTGCAGGAGAAATTAAAAAAAGAGGATTTAGAAAAGTATTTTTAGTAAGTGACAAATCTTTAGTAGAAGCAGGAGTAACAAGTAAAGTAGAAGAGGTCTTAAATAATGCAGGGATTCCATATGATTTATATGACGAAATAAAACCAAATCCTACTATTAAAAATGTATTAGATGGAGTAGATGCTTGTAGAAACTCTGGAGCAGATTTAATTGTAGCAGTAGGTGGAGGATCAAGCATAGATACAGCAAAAGGAATATCTATAATCATGACAAATCCAGAAAGAAGCGATGTAAAATCATTAAATGGTGCATCAAATACAGTAAATAGAGGAATGCCATTAATAGCATTACCAACAACAGCAGGAACAGCAGCAGAAGTTACAATAAATTATGTTATAACAGATGAAGAAGCAGAAATAAAGATGGTATGTGTTGATCCAAATGATATACCAATTATAGCAATTGTTGATTCAGAACTTATGGCATCAATGCCAAAATCATTAGCAGCAGCTACAGGAATGGATGCATTGACACATGCTGTAGAGGGATATATAACAAAAGCACATAATGAAATGTCAGATATGTTTCATATGAAAGCTATAAAAATGATATTCAAATACTTAGCATCAGCTGTAAATGAAAAAGACCCAGAAGCAATAGAAATGATGGGACTTGCTCAATATATTGCAGGAATGGGATTCTCTAATGTTGGACTTGGAATCGTACACTCAATGGCACATCAATTAGGTGCAGTTTATGATACACCTCATGGAATAGCAAATGCAATGCTTTTACCAACAGTTATGAGATTTAACGGAGAAGACCCAGCTACGGCTCAAAGATTTAGAGAAATATTAGTAAATATTGGTAGACCAGATGCTAGAGACTTAAATGACCAAGATGTTATAAATACATTTGTATGGATGATATCAGAATTAAGCAAAGCAGTTGGAATCACAACAACAATCAAAGATTATGGAGCAAAAGAAGAAGATTTTGAAATGTTAGCTGAAAAAGCAATGAATGATCCATGTAAGCCAGGAAATCCAAGAGATGTAAGCAAAGAAGAATTTATAGAACTATTTAGAAAAGCAATGTAATGTGCCCAAGCACATTCAAAATCATATATTTTAAGATATCAGGGGAGTTAAGACTGTGAATTAAAACAGTAATTAATTATTAGTTCTAGTTTTTAACAAAAAAGACTTGTAAAATTTAAAAAAATGTGTAATAATATATAACATATAAAAGAAAAACTAAAAAACTATAAAAAAGAGGAGTAAGTTTAACAAAGTTTAAAGAGAATAGAAGTCATTGGCTGAGAGCTTCTTAAATGGAAATAAACTGAAGGTAGCTTTTTTGTTGATATTCTGAGAAATCTAAAATTAAGAATATCCGTCCAAGCAACGTTAAAAGCTAATTAAGATGTTATTAATTAATAATAAATTAAGGTGGTACCGTGAGAAATACAAGCTCGCCCTTATGCGTAGGGGCGAGTTTTTGTAGTTATCTAGGTAAACCAAAAGGAGGTATTTTATGGAAAAGAGTATACTAAAAGAAAAATTTAATCCAAAAGACTTTGAAGATGAATTATACGAAAAATGGGAAAAAGCAGGATACTTTAAACCAAGTATGGACAAAACGAAAGAAAGTTTTTGTATAATGATGCCGCCACCAAATGTAACAGGAAAACTACACATGGGGCATGCATTAGATGATACTATACAAGATGTACTAGTTCGTTATAAAAGAATGCAAGGATATAATACATTATGGGTTCCAGGAGCAGATCATTCATCAATATCTACAGAAATGAAAGTAGTTCAAAAAATAAAAGAAGAAGGAAAAACAAAACAAGATTTAGGAAGAAAAAAATTCCTAGAAGAATGCTGGGAATGGACTAATTTATATGGAGGAACAATACAAGAACAACAAAGAAAATTAGGATGTTCTTGTGATTGGGATAGAAAAAGATTTACATTAGACGAAAGACTTTCAGAAGCTGTTTTAGAGCAATTTGTAAAATTATATAATGATGGTTTAATATATAAAGGAAAAAGAATGATAAATTGGTGTCCAAATTGTCATACAGCAATTTCAGATGCAGAAGTTGAATACAAAGAAGAACAATCACATTTATGGCATTTAAGATATAAAGTAAAAGATGAAGATAAATATGTACAAGTTGCAACTACTAGGCCAGAAACAATGTTAGGTGATACAGCAGTAGCAGTAAATCCAGAAGATGAAAGATACAAAGACCTAATAGGAAAAACATGTATAGTACCGATAGTAAATAGGGAAGTACCAATAATAGCAGACCCATTTGTTGAAAAAGAATTTGGAACAGGATGTGTTAAAATAACACCTGCACATGACCCTAATGATTATCAAGCTGGATTAAGTCATAATCTTGAATTTATAGAAGTATTTGATGACAATTGTATAATGAAAGATTTAATGCCAGAAGTACAAGGAATGGAAGCTATAAAAGCAAGACCTATAGTAGTAAAAAAATTAGAAGAATTAGGAGCTTTAGTAAAAATAGAAGACTATACACATAATGTAGGAAAATGTGAAAGATGTAAAGCTACAATAGAACCTAGAATTTCTGAGCAATGGTTTGTAAGTATGCAAAAACTTGCTGAACCTGCAATTGAAGCAGTAAAAAATGATGATGTGAAATTTGTTCCAAAAAGATATGAAAAAACATATTTCCATTGGATGGAAAACATACAAGATTGGTGTATTTCAAGACAATTATGGTGGGGACATAGAATACCAGCATATTATTGCAAAGAATGTGGACACATTAATGTTGCAAAGAAAATGCCAGAAAAATGTGAAAAATGTGGATGCACTAAATTAGAGCAAGATCAAGACACATTAGATACTTGGTTTAGTTCAGCACTATGGCCATTTTCAACATTAGGATGGCCTAACAAAGATTCAGAAGATTTAAAAACATTTTATCCAACTAATGTATTAGTAACAGGATATGACATAATATTCTTCTGGGTTGCTAGAATGGTATTTTCAGGATTATATTCAATGGGGAAAAAGCCCTTTAGTGATGTGCTAATACATGGAATCGTTCGTGACAGTCAAGGAAGAAAAATGTCAAAAACATTAGGAAATGGTGTAGACCCAATAGAAGTAATCGATGAATATGGGGCAGATAGTTTGAGATTTTCAGTACTTTCTGGAACAACAATGGGAAATGACATAAAATATATGCCAGAAAAATTGGAGCAAGCATCAAACTTTGCTAATAAAATATGGAATGCAGCAAAATTCATAATAATGAATAGACCAGAAGATGAAAAAATAATTGAATTCAAAAATAAGAATTTCGATGAAAATAATAATACATTTAAAGAAAAATCATTAAAAATTGAAGACAAATGGATTATTAGCAAATTAAGTAGATTAGTTCAAGAAGTAACAACAAATATAGAAAATTATGACTTAGGAATAGCAATCGACAAAATTTATGGCTTTATGTGGAATGAATATTGTGACTGGTATATAGAAATTGCAAAAATAAGACTATATAACGGAACAGATGAAGAAAAAATACAAACATCATATGTTTTGGATGAAGTATTTAGGACATGTTTAAAATTATTACATCCGTTTATGCCATTTGTTACATCAAAAATATATGAAAATCTAGTAAAATATGATGACAAAGATTTAATGATAAGCCAATGGCCAAAATTAGAAGTAAGATTTGAAAACGAAGAAGAAATACTAGAAAAATTAAAAGAAATAATAGTTGAAATAAGAAATATAAGAAGCACAAAAAATATTCATCCAAGCAAAAAAGCAGAATTAATTATTGTAACAGAAAAATATGAAAAAGAATTAGAAGAATTAAAAGATGTATTATTAAAATTAGGATTTGGAGATAAATTAACACTAAAAGCAAAAAAAGAAAATATACCTGAAAATTCAATTCAAATAATATCAGAAGGAATAGAATTATATATGCCATTAGAAGGTTTGATTGACTTAGAAGAAGAGAAAAAGAGAATTGAAAATGAAAAGAAAAAATTACAAGCAGAAATCGAAAGATGCGAAAAGATGTTATCAAATCCTGGATTTATGAACAAAGCTCCTCAAGCAAAGATTGATGAGGAAAAAGAAAAATTGACTAAATATAAAGAAATGCTTAAGAAATTATAAGGGGACGTTCCTTCAATCCCTAATTTTAGGGATTGGGGACGGACCTTCTTAAAATTTACAATTTTTGAGATACACCACCAAATGGAGTTTTTAAAAAAGTTGATATTTAACTTTTAATTTATACAAGAATTAAACAAGAGGTATTATATATAAATTTTAGTAATTATTCTGTTAAAATACAGAATAAATAAATTCTAAAATGTATATTATATGCCTCTATTTTGTATGCTAAAAATACTTATAAAATTAAAAATATGGACAATATAAATTGAAAAAAATTTTTTAAGAATGTCCCTAAATGGTGAATTTTAAAAAGGTCCGTCCCTTTGTTCCCTAATTTTAGGGATTAAAGGAACGTCCCCCTAATTTTATTTGTCGAAAACTTCTAAAATATCGACAAAACTTCTAAAGTTTTACTCTTGGAAAAAATTGTAAAAAATATTATAATACAAAATGTAAAAACTAAAAGGAGGAAATAAAATAAAAAATGGAATCAAAGTTTTATGAAAAGGACAAGCTTCTAGTTTTTAAAATCACAGAAGAAATAGATGATTTTAGCGTTCAAAAGATAAGGAGGAAAGCGGATTATGAAATTGAAAGATATATGCCTAAAAGAGTTGTATTTGATTTTGATAATGTTACTTTCATGGATAGTGCGGGAATAGGTCTAATAATAGGGAGATATAAATTTGCAAATATGTTAGGCGGTACATTAGAAGTTGCAAACTTAACAAATAACGTAAAAAAAATCTTCGAAATGAGTGGTATATTAAAATTAATACCGATTACAGAATTAGCAGTTAGCTAATGTAATTTTCCCTTTTAGAGACGCGACTAAAAAGGGAAAACAATTAATTGTACTTTATGATTATGGTCTAAATAATATAAAAACTAAAAAATTCCCTTTTTATACGCGCCCACAAAAGGGAAATGTGGAGGAAAAAATATTATGAAAGAACAATTTGACAATGAAATGAAATTAGAATTTATAAGCAAATCGTCTAATGAAGCCTTTGCAAGGATTTCCGTAGCAGCTTTTGCTTCACAACTAGATCCGACTATAGAAGAATTATCAGATATAAAAACAGCAGTTTCTGAAGCTGTAACAAATTGTATTATTCATGGGTATGAAAACAAACAGGGTATAGTAAAAATAATAGCAAGACTAAAGGAAAATGAAATTATAATAGAAATTTCAGATAATGGAAAAGGAATAGAAAATGTAGAAATTGCAAAAGAGCCATTATATACGACAAAACCAAATTTAGAAAGGTCAGGAATGGGATTTACTATTATGGAAAATTTTATGGATAGTATGGAAGTTGAGTCAATAGTAGGATTAGGTACAAAAGTTACAATGTCAAAAATTATAAGCAAACCAGAAGAAGACGAGGAAATTAGTCAAGATTTTTTAATGATAACAAAAGATTAATGTAAAGTAGGGGTTAAAATGAATAAAGAATTAATTCAATTAATAGAAAAAGCCCAATTACGGAGATAAGGAAGCATTAGAAACATTAATAAAAGAAAATAATGGTTTGATATGGAGTATTGTCAAGAGATTTAATGGAAGAGGATATGAATTAGATGATTTATACCAAATAGGATGCATGGGTTTTATAAAATCTATAAAAAGATTTGATACAAATTATGATGTAAAATTATCAACATATGCAGTACCATATATGATAGGAGAAATAAAAAGATATATAAGAGATGATGGTCCAATAAAAGTTAGCAGAAGTATAAAAGAATTGAGTATAAAAATAAAGGAACTGCAGAAAGAATATTTTTATAAAAAAGGTGAAGAAATAACAATAAACAAAATAGCTAAAGAGCTAAAAGTATCAAAAGAAGATATATTATTAGCAATGGAATCACACAATAATGTAGACTCTTTAGAAAATACAGCTTATACAAATCATAAAGATGGAAATACAATAAATTTAATAGAAAAATTATCAAATAATAGTAATCAAGAAGAATTAATTACAAATAAATTAGCTATTAATCAGATGATTAATAACTTAGAAACGAGAGATAAAGAGATTATATTATTAAGATATTATAAAGAAAAGACACAATCACAAGTTGCAAAAATTTTAGGAATAACACAAGTTCAAGTTTCAAGAATAGAAAGAAAAGTATTGAATAAAATGAAGAAAGGACTAGAGGAACGGAGCTTAATGTGCTAGATAGGGAAATTGGGGACGGGGGTTTTTTTCCCTATTTTTAGTTTCAGACTTGATAATTAAGATATTAATTAAAAATAGGGAAAAAAACCCCCGTCCCCAATTTCCCTAAAATTCCTAGGAAGAGGAAGAGTATGAAGAAGTTTTTTATTTATTTAATTGTATTTATATTTATTTGCTTTATATTACCAGCTTTTTTTACAAAAGGAGCTATACAAGTAGCTTTTATAGGTGATAAGAAAAATAAAACAACAGAAATACAAGAAAATAATGAAAATCAACAAGACCAAGAAAACCAAAATACACAAAATGTAGAATATGATTATAAAAATTATGGAACAATAAAGTTATTACATCATGAGACAGGAGAGGTAGAAGAAGTTAATATTGATGAATATTTATATAATGTAGTGTCAGCCGAAATGCCTGTAGATTATGAAATGGAAGCTTTAAAAGCTCAAGCTGTTGTAGCAAGAACGTATACAATATATAAAATTAATAATAAGAAACACGATAATGCAGATATATGTGATGATTCTAATTGTTGCCAAGCATGGGTGTCTAAAGATGTAAGATTTTCAAGATGGGAAGAAAGCAAAAGAGAAGAAAATTGGAAAAAGATACAAGATTGTGTGAATTCAACAAAAGGTCTGATTATTACATATAATAATGAACCTATAAATGCTTTTTTTCATGCAAATAGTGGAGGTAAAACAGAAATTCCTGTAAATGTGTGGGGAGGAACTGGACTTCCATATTTACAGGTTGTAGAAACAGCTGGAGAAGAAGGGTATCAACAATATAATTCAGAAGTTGAATTATCCAATAATGATATAATTAATAAGTTGAAAGCAAAATATGAAGATATACAAATAGATTTTAATAATGATGAAGATATTAAAATTTTAGAATATACAGATAGTGGAAGAGTTAAAACAGTAAAATTTGGTAATCATGAGATTGCTGGAACAGAAGCGAGGACGATTTTTGGCCTAAGGTCTACAAATTTTGAAATACAAAAAAGTGATGACAAGATAAAATTTGTAGTAAAAGGATATGGCCATGGAGTTGGAATGAGTCAAACAGGAGCAGACAGTATGGCAAAACAAGGTAATACATATGATGAAATTATTAAACATTTTTATGTTGGAGTAGAAATTAAAGATATAAATTCTTTGTAATATGTATAATCTTCTAAAAATGGTAAATACTTTAATTAATAAAAGTATTGGAGGAGGATTATATGAGAAGAAGTTCAAGAATGAAAAAGAGTGATGGAAACTCTATAAGTGATAAAATCATATTATATACTTTGATTGGAATTGCAGTTTTAGCATTAATTGTGTTTGCAATATTAATGTACAGCAAAAATATTAATGATGAAGTAAAAGACAGCACTATGACATTAGAGCAAATGGCAAAAGCTTCAGAAAATGAAGATGAAACACAAAGTACAGGTACAGAAATAGGTAAATCAGTAAATGAAGTTAAAGAAGAAAATAATACTAATTCTACTAATACAAATAGTTTAAACGCAATAGATAATTCAAATACAATAAATACATCAAATACAAGTAACACACAAAATACATCTACTAACACAACTCCAAATGTAACTAATGAAACTAATGCAAATACAACAAATAATGCAGAAACACAAACAAAGGAAACAAAAAAAGAATTATCATTTCAAAAACCTGTAGAAGGTGATATAGTAAGAGAATATGCAAAAGATAACCTTATATATTCTAATACATTAGAAGAATGGACAACTCATTTAGGAATTGATATTAAGGCAGATAAAACAACGGTTGTTAAATCAGCAGAAGCAGGAACAGTGAAATCTATAAAAAATGACCCTAGATATGGATTAACAGTTGTAGTGGAACATGCTGATAATTTTCAAACAATATATTCAAATTTGTTAACTTCCGAATTTGTAGTAGAAGGTGAAACAATTGAAAAAGGTCAGGCAATAGGAACAGTTGGAAATACAGCAGTATTTGAAATTGCAGATGAACCACATTTACATTTTGAAATATTAAAAGATAATATACAAGTAGATCCAAGTATTTATATTAAATAATAGTATTTTTCAAATTATAAGAAATGCAATGTTGCTATTCAGCCCTAGTACTATTTAATAATTTTTAAGTTTATCTGTTAATATAATTTTCAAAGAAACTATAAATAAATTTTATGGCACCCTTCCAAACAAGGATGTTTGAACTCTTTCCATAAAATTTATTAATAGTTTCTAATTCAATTAATTTCCATCAAAACTTAAAAATTATCAAATAGTACTAGGGCTGAATAGCAACATTGCATTTCTTATAATTTGAAAAAATGTCAAAAATATGTTTGACATTTTTTTGTTTGTATGATATTATAACAAAAAATAGGAGAAATGGAGTGAAAAATATGCCAAGAAAAAAACCAGAATTGAATTCAAGAGAAAAAGCAATACTAAGATTTATCGAAAAACAAATAATGACACAAGGATATCCACCATCAGTAAGAGAAATAGGAAAAGCAGTAGGACTAAGCTCTACAGCAACAGTACATGGATATTTAGCAAAATTAGATGAAAAAGGATACATCAAAAAACAAGATAAAAAAGGAAGAACATTAAGATTATTAAAAGGAAGAACAGGAGAACCTAAAAAAACATCAAGTAAAGATTTTTATACACAAAAGGAATTAGTAGAAGTTCCTATAATTGGAAAAATAACAGCAGGAGAACCAATTTTAGCTGTTGAAAATGTAACAGATACATTTCCTATTCCAATTGACTTTGTTGGAAATTCAGAAAGCTTTATGCTTACAGTTAGAGGAGAAAGTATGATAGAAGCAGGTATTTTGGATGGAGATTACATATTAGTAAAAAGACAAAACACAGCTAATAATGGAGAAATAGTAGTTGCATTAATAGGAGATGAAGCAACAGTAAAAACATTTTATAAAGAAAAAGATCATATTAGACTTCAACCAGAAAATAGTACAATGGATCCAATAATTGTGCCAGATTGCGAAATATTAGGAAAAGTAGCAGGAGTATTTAGAAAGATGTAGGGGGACAGTCCTAAAAATCTCGACCATTCGGGAAAATGAGGACGTCCTTTAAATTTTGGATTTATAAAATAATTATCTTCAAATTCTTTCTAATAGGCCTTTTATTCGAAATTATAAAATCCAAAGATTTGATTTTTGGACACAAAAAATTCACATTTAACATATTGACAAATGACAGTATGTCACATATAATAAAAAGAGTCACGAAAATAAAAAAAGAGAGGAGAAAAACATGCTAAAAGTATTGAAATATCTAAAGAAAACATGGGTAGCTGTAATATTTATAATTATTCTTTTATATATTCAGGCAACTACTGATTTAAATTTACCTGATTATACTTCTAAAATAGTAAATACAGGTATTCAAGCAGGAGGAATAGAAGTTGCTGTGCCAGATGTTATATCAAAACAAGACATGGAAACACTTTTATTATTTGCAGAAAATGAAGATGATATTTTAAAAAATTATACTCTCATTCAAAATACACAGGATGTAAATAATAATAATCAAGAAAAAATATTAAAGAAATATTTAGATGATAATCAATTAGAAAACATGGAAGAAATATACGTATTAAAGGATATAACAGATGACGAGAAAAACGAACTAGCTAAAAAAATGGTTAATCCATTAATGGGATTTTCAACAATAAATAATGAGGAAACAACTAATAAAATAAAAGAACAAATGTTATTAAATGTTCCAGAACAGCAAAAAGTTATGTTAGAAAATGAACCTCTAACAGATATAATTAAGAATATGCCAGAGATCCAAAGAAAACAGATTTTAGAAGAATTTACAAGCCAAACTAATAATATGGAAGAATCTATTAAAGAACAGGCAGCTGTTGCATCTGTAAGAGAAATTTATAGAAATATAAATGTTGATACAGATAAAATTCAAAATAATTACATAATTATTACAGGTTTACAAATGCTTGGTGTTGCATTTATTAGTATGGTTTCAGCAGTATCTATAATGTTCTTATCATCAAGAGTAGCAGCAAGATTAGGTAGAACTTTAAGAGAAAAAGTATTTAGAAAGGTTTTAAGTTTTTCTAATAAAGAATTATCAGACTTTTCAACTGCTTCTTTAATTACTCGTAGTACTAATGACATCCAACAAATTCAACAATTAATTACTATGTTATTTAGAGTAGTTGTATATGCACCAATAATAGGAATTGGAGGATTTATAAAAGTACTAACAAGTGCGGATAATTCACTTGCATGGATAATAGGAGTAGCTATACTTGCCATATTATTTATAGTTGGAACACTGTTCTTTATAGCAATGCCTAAATTTAAGAAATTGCAAGACTTAACAGATAAATTAAATGCTGTATCAAGAGAAATTTTAACAGGTATACCTGTAATTAGAGCATTTAATACAGAAAAGAAAGAAGAAAAAAGATTCGATAAAGCTAATAAAGATTTAATGAAAACAAACGTATTTGTAAATAGAGCAATGTCTATGATGATGCCAATGCTTATGTTCGTAATGAACACAATGGCAATATTGGTAGTATGGTTTGGTGGTAATAATGTAGAACAAGGAGCAATGCAAGTTGGAGATATGATGGCATTTATTCAATATATGATGCAAATCGTAATGGCATTTTTAATGATTTCAATGATATCAATAATGCTACCAAGAGCTTCAGTATCAGCTAACCGTATAAATGAAGTACTTGAAACTGAGCCAGATATAAAAGACCCAGAAGATTCAGAAACAAAACAATTTGATCCAAATAAAAAAGGATTAGTAGAATTTAAAAATGTATGTTTCAGATATCCAGATGCAGATACTGAAATATTAGAAGATATAAACTTCACAGCAAGACCAGGACAAACAACTGCAATTATAGGAAGTACAGGAAGTGGAAAATCAACAATAGTTAATCTAATTCCTAGATTCTATGACGTAACAGAAGGTGAACTTTTAATAGATGGTGTGAATATCAAACAAGTAAAACAAAAAGATTTAAGAAATATAATAGGTCTAGCGCCACAAAAAGGATTATTATTTTCTGGTACAATAGAAACAAACATAAAATATTCTGATGAAGAAATGTCAGATGAAAGAATGATACAAGCAGCTCAAATCGCTCAAGCAGAAGAATTTATAGAAACAAAGGAGAAGAAATATCAAGACGAAATTTCTCAAGGTGGTACAAATGTATCAGGAGGACAAAGACAACGTTTATCAATTGCAAGAGCAATAGCAAAAGATCCAGAAATATTTATATTTGATGACACATTCTCTGCACTAGATTTAAAAACAGATAGTAAACTAAGAGAAGAATTATCAAAAATAACAAAAAATAAAACTGTAATAATTGTAGCTCAAAGAATTAGTACAATATTAAATGCAGACCAAATAGTAGTACTAGAAGAAGGAAAAGTTGTAGGAATAGGAACACATAAAGAATTAATGGAAAATAATGAAACATATAGACAAATAGCATTATCACAAATGTCAGAAGATGAATTAAAATAATTAATAAAATTTATAAAGAAAGGAGAACACTATGCCAGGACCAATGGGAGGGAGAATGGGAAAAAATGTCCCTCAAGAAAAAGCAAAAAATTTTAAAGAGACAACTAAAAAATTAATAAAGCAATATTTATCAAGATATAAAATAGCATTAATAATAGTATTTATTTTTGCAATTGGAAGTACAATATTTACAATAGTTGGACCCAAAATCCTTGGAAATGCAACCACTGAAATCTTTAATGGTATAGTTAGCAAAATATCTGGTGGTTCAGGAATAGACTTTGGAAAAATAGCACAAATATTATTAACTTTACTTGGTTTATACATAGTAAGTGCAATATTCTCATTTATTCAAGGATTTACAATGACAGGTGTAGCACAAAAATTAACGTATAAAATAAGAAATGATATTGCAGTAAAAATGAACAAATTGCCAATGAATTATTTTGATAAAAAAACAAATGGTGAAGTATTATCAATCATAACAAATGATATAGATACATTAAGTATGAACTTAAACCAAAGTATAACACAAATAATAACATCAATTTGTACAATTATAGGAATATTAATAATGATGTTATCAATAAGTTGGCAGATGACATTAATATCTATAATAATACTTCCTATATCAAGTCTTATAGTAAAAACGATAGTAGGAAAATCACAAAAATACTTTAATAGACAACAAGCATACTTAGGTCATGTAAATGGTCAAGTAGAAGAAATATATAGTGGTTTAAATATAGTAAAAGCATTTAATGGTGAAGAAAATGCAATAAAAGAATTTGAAAAAGAAAATGCAGAACTATATCGCTCTGGATGGAAATCACAATTCTTATCTGGTTTAATGCATCCATTAATGAACTTTATGGGAAATATAGGATATGTAGCAGTTGCAGTAGCAGGTGGTTATTTAGCAATAAATGGCACAATAACTGTAGGTAATATACAAAGTTTTATACAATATAATAGACAATTTAACCAACCAATAACTCAAATAGCTCAAATATCTGCAATGTTGCAATCAATGGTAGCAGCAGCAGAAAGAATATTTGAATTCTTAGAAGAACCAGAAGAAGTAGAAACAACAAAAGGAAATATAGATACATCAAAATTAAGAGGAAATATCGAATTTAAACATGTAAATTTCGGATATAATCCAGAAAAAACAATTATAAATGATTTCAATTGTAGTGTAAAAGAAGGACAAAAAATAGCAATAGTAGGACCTACAGGAGCAGGAAAAACTACAATGGTTAAATTACTTATGAGATTTTATGATGTAAATAAAGGAGAAATATTAGTAGATGGCCATAATATCAAAGACTTTGACCGTGGTGAATTACGTAAGATGTTTGGAATGGTATTGCAAGATACATGGCTATTTGGAGGAACAGTAAAAGAAAATATTAAATATGGAAAAGAAGACGCAACAGATGACGAAGTAATTCAAGCAGCAAAAGCAGCACATGTACATCATTTTATAAAAACATTACCAAAAGGATATAATTCTATATTAAATGAAGAATCAACAAATGTATCAGCAGGTCAAAAACAATTATTAACAATTGCAAGAGTTATACTTACAGACCCTAAAATTTTAATATTAGATGAAGCAACAAGCTCAATCGATACAAGAACTGAAATTCAAATACAAGATGCAATGGATAATTTAATGAAAGGTAGAACGAGTTTTATAATTGCTCATAGACTTTCTACAATTAAAAATGCAGATTTGATTTTAGTTATGAACCATGGTGATATTGTGGAACAAGGAAATCATGAGGAATTGCTAGCTAAAAACGGATTTTATGCAGATTTATATAATAGTCAATTTGATGAGGAAGAAGAATAAAATATGTAAAAAAACGTTGCAATTCATAGCCTTGACTAAGCTCATAATATCCTTAAATATATGATTTCTCGGCTTAATACATAATTAAAGAAATTCTAAACTAATTTTTTGGCACCCTTTCACTTAGTCCGAGCTAAAGCTCGACGCGAATATTTTCCAAAAAATTAATTAAGAATTTCTAAAATTATTCCAATCGCATTCGGAATCATATATTTTAGGATATTATGAGCTTAGTCAAGGCTATGAATTGCAACGTTTTTAAGATATATCTTTTAATTTTTTCAAAAAGACTATTCTTTTTTTTATTTTTATGATATAACTTAAGCAAAGTAGAAAAATTGGAATTTTAGTAGAAAGGTTGAGAGTAAAAATGAAAGAAGAAAAATACCAAGGATTATCTACAGAAGAAGTAGAAAAACTGACAAATGAAGGAAAAGTAAATATATGTGACAATAATAACTTAAAATCAAATTGGCAAATAATAAAAGACAATGTCTTTACACTATTTAATTTATATAACTTAATTATAGCAATAGCATTATTGCTAGTAAAAGCATATACTAATACATTTTTCTTTTTAATTATTACAATAAATGTACTAATAGGAATAATTCAAGAAATACATGGAAGAAATTTAGTCAAAAAACTATCCATATTAACCGCTTCTAAAACTACAGTAATAAGAAACGGAAAAGAAGAAGAAATAGAAATCGAAAAAGTCGTATTAGGAGACACAATTGTATTAAAACAAGGAGATCAAATACCATCTGATGCTTATGTAATAGAAGGAGAAATAGAAGTTAATGAATCTCTACTTACAGGAGAATCAGACTTAGTAGAAAAGAAAATAGAAGATAAACTACTTTCTGGAAGTTATGTTGTTAGCGGTAAATGTTATGCAATTGTAGAAAAAGTTGGAGAAGATAATTTTGCAAATCAAATAGTAAGTGCAACTAAAAAACATAAAGATAATAATTCAGAATTAATTAATTCAATGAAAAGAGTTACAAAATTTACAAGTTTTGTAATAATACCTGTTGGAATAATTTTATTTATACAAGCTTACTTTATTAGAGAAACAGTACTTAATGAATCTGTTATAGCTACAGCAGCAGCACTACTTGGAATGTTACCAAAAGGATTAGTTTTATTAATAACAATAGCATTAGAATCAGGTGTTATTAAACTTGCAAAAAAAGAAGTATTAGTACAAGAGTTATACAGTATAGAATCTTTAGCTCATATTGATACAATATGTTTAGACAAAACTGGAACAATAACACAAGGTAAGATGAAAGTTTCAGAAGTTAAAATCTATGAAGAAAATATTATGCCAAAACCTTTTAATGATATGATGGTAGCATTTGTAAATGGAATGGATGATACTAATGCTACATTTAAAGCAATGAAAAACCATTTTAAAGGTGATATTAATTATGAAAAAATAGATAATGTACCATTTGCATCAGAAAGAAAATGGAGTGCAATTTCATTTAAAGAAGAAGGTTCTGTTGTAGTAGGAGCACCAGAAAGATTATTTGAAAAAAGCGATAAACAAATGCCAGAAAGAATTATAGAATTACAAAAAGGTGGAAAGAGAATATTAGCAGTAGGATACACTAAAGAAGTAATTAAAGATGATGAATTACCAAAATTAGAAGTTGTTGCATCTGTAATATTAGAAGATCCACTAAGAAGAAATGCAAAAGAAATGCTTGGATACTTCAAAGAACAAGGTGTAGATGTAAAAATTATTTCTGGAGATAATCCACTAACAGTATCTACAATAGCAAAAAGAGCAGGACTTGAAGATTACGAGTCATATATTGATTTATCAACAATAAGTACAGATGCTGAGATAGTAAATTTAGTTGACAGATATAGTATTTTTGCAAGAGTATTACCACATCAAAAAAGTATTATTGTAAAAGCACTTCAAGCTAAAAATCATAAAGTTGCAATGACAGGTGATGGTGTAAATGATGTTATAGCACTTCGTGAATCAGATTGTAGCATTACACTTCCAGATGCTAGTGATGCAGCAAAACAAGTATCTCAAATAGTACTTCTAAATTCAGATTTTAGTGTATTAAAAGATGTATTAATGGAAGGAAGACGTGTTGTAAATAATATAACAAATGTTGCTAGAATATTCTTTATAAAAACAATATATTCTGTACTATTATCACTATTTTGTATATTAACAAATACAGCTTTCCCATTTATACCAATACAGATAACATTAATCGATTTAATAATAGAAGGTTACACATCATTCTTTATTACATTTGAGAAAAACAAAAAGCCAATTACAGGAGCATTTCTGCCAACTGCGCTCACGAACGCAGCACCTTTTGCTATTGTGATTATGTTTAATATAATAGTTTTAACAATTATAGGAAATGTAACAGGAATAGAAAGTGGAGTATTAACAACAATGATGTACATATTAATAGGATTTGTAAGTATTTTAGCAGTACAAGAAGTATGTACGCCATTTACTAAAGTTCATACATTTTTATTTACAACAACTCTAGTTGGATTTTATGTAGCTGCTTTATTGTTTAATAAAATACTTGAATTATCACCTGTACCTCAAAGAGAGATAATAATTACATTAATATTGGCAGTAGTTAGTTATTTACTAATACATATAAAAAGAAAAGTTTATAAGAAAAAACAAATAGCATGAAAATAATAGATGGATTTTTATAGAAAAGTAATACTTAAAGTCCCTCACATCATAACATATTATAATATATAATTTTTCGGTTCAATACATAATTAAAGAAATTCTAAATTAATTTTTTGGCCCCGTTTCACTTAGTCCGAGCTAAAGCTCGACGCGAACATTTTCCAAAAAATTAATAAAGAATTTCTAAAATTATTCCTATCACATTCAAAATTATATATTATAATATGTTATGATGTAAGGGACTTTATAGAATTTTATTAAACAAAAAAGTGGTATATGTTTTTTTACATAAAAATATAGACAAAAAATTATTATTTGCTATAATAGATACGAAATATTATAAAAAGTAGGAGGTACAAAATATGATAGAAATAAAAAATGTTTCAAAATCATATATAAAAGGAAAAAAATCAGTGGACTCATTAACACTTGATATAAAAAACGGAGAAATATTTGGATTCTTAGGTCCAAATGGTGCAGGTAAGACAACGACAATTAGAATGATAACAGGAATACTAAATATGGATGAAGGAGATATTTTAATAGATGGAAAAAGTATAAAACAAAATCCTTTAGAAGCAAAAAAGAATTTTGGATTTGTACCAGATAGTCCAGATATGTTTTTAAAATTAAAGGGAATAGAATATTTGACATTTATGGCAGATGTATATGATATACCTAAAGATAAAAGAAAAGAGAAAATTGAAGAATTAACAAAAAAATTTGAAATATATAATGAATTAAATAATGAAATTCAAAGTTATTCGCATGGTATGAGACAAAAAATAGTAATATGTGGAGCATTACTTTCAGAACCTAAAAATTGGATATTAGATGAGCCAATGACAGGGTTAGACCCAAAATCTTCATTTGATTTAAAAGAAATGATGAGAGAACATGCAAAAGCAGGAAAAACAGTATTTTTTTCAACTCATGTATTAGAAGTTGCAGAAAAATTATGTGATAGAGTAGGTATAATAAATAAGGGAAAATTAGTATTTGTAGGAACATTTGATGAAATGAAACAGAAATTTAAAGAAGAAGCATCATTAGAAAAATTATTCTTAGAGATAACAGAAAAAAGTGAAAACAATTAAATATTAGGAAAGGTTTATGGGTAACCTTTTAAAAACCTAAATATATTTACAAGGATAAAAAAGATGAAAAAAGTAGTAGAATTAACAAAAATATTTCTTAAAAATTCATTTGCTGATATGAATATGAAGATGGGCATATCTTCAACTAAAAGCAAGATAGTTTCTAATTTAATATATGCAATATTATTGGTATATTTTGCAGGAATTATTTTATTTTTAAGCTATAATATAATAGATGGATTAAAAATAATACATCAAGAAACAACTTTTATAGGCATGATTTTATTTATGGTATTAGGAATATCAGTAATACAAACTATATTTTCAAGTATTAATATTTTATATTTTACCAAAGATAATGAATACCTATTACCTTTACCACTAAAACCATATCAAATAATATTAGCAAGAACAAATGTAATGTTAATAGCTGAATATGTAATCATATTTTTAATAGGATTAATACCTCTTATATTATATGGAATATTAACAGGTGCAGGAGTCCTTTTTTACATAACAATGGTATTAGCAGTTATTTTAATGCCTATTTTACCAATATTATTAATTAGCATTTTAGTAATGCTTATAATGAGTTTTGCAAGATTAACTAAAAACAAAAACAAATTTCAATTAATAGCATCATTAATACTTATAGTAATAATTATAGGTGTATCACTATCAACTAGTAATATGAAAGATGATATGTCAAATGAAGAAATGGCACAAATGGTAGTACAAGCAAATGGAATGATTGAACTTGTAAAAGGATATTTTCCGACATTAGATTACTTAGTTGAAGCATTAACATCAAATTCTATTACTACTGCTATAATAGAAATATTAAAAACAGTAGGAATTACAATATTAGGATTTATAATATATATGGCAATCGCACAAAAGATTTATTTTAAAGGTTTAGTAGGAAATTTATTTGGCGGAGGAGCAAAAAAGTCTAATAAAAAAATAAATCAAAAAGAATACACAGATGGTAAATTATATAAGAGTTATATAGGTAAAGAATTTAAAATTCTAATACGTAATCCTGTATTTTTAATGCAATGTTTACTACCAGCGATTTTAATACCAATATTAATGATTGTAATGGTATTTATAGGAATAAATAGTGAAGAAGCAGGAATGGACCAATTGATACAAGAATTAAATAACATGCAAACTAATTCATTTATAATAATTTGTATAATATTAGGTGTTTTGCAATTTTTCACAATGTTTATATATATTTCAATAACAGCAATTTCAAGAGATGGAGAAAATGCAGTATTTATTAAATACATTCCTGTACCTCTATATAAACAATTTATTTACAAAATAATGCCAAATATTATAATGAATATAGTAACAATTATTATTACATTAGGTGTAGCACAATATATTTTACATTTACCTATAATTACACTTATTTTATTATTTGTTGTAGCAACAATAATAGGAATATTACAAAGCATATTAATGTTAATAGTTGATTTAAAAAGACCAAAATTAAATTGGGACTCAGAATATGCTGTAGTAAAACAAAATTTTAATTTGGTATTTCCAGTACTTCTATCAATGATAAATATAGCAATCATTATAGTGCTTGCAATTTGGCTTGGAAATACAAATGTATATATTGGACTTATCATTTTTGGAATATTATTTGGAGTATTAACACTTATAGCAAATAGATATTTAAAGAAAAATCAATATAATTTAGTTGAAAAAATTATATAAAATTATAAATTCCGCTTCTTCAGTAAAACTAATTTATATATCTAATTAAAAATTAGAACAATTATGGAGGATAAGATAATGCAAAAAATTCTAATTGTAGAAGATGATAAAAAATTACGTTCTGAACTAGAAACATTTTTAAATAAAAATGGATTTATAGCAAAAGGACTAGAAAAATTTGACAACACAATACAAGACATATTAGATGAGAATCCAGATTTAGTACTATTAGACATTAATTTACCATATTTAGATGGAGAATTTGTATGTAAAGAGGTTAGAAAAGTATCAAATGTACCAATAATAATGGTTACAAGTAGAGATAATGAAATAGATGAATTAATGAGCTTAAATTATGGAGCAGACCAATATGTAACTAAACCATATAATATACAAATATTACTTGCAAAAATAACAGGTCTGTTAAGAAGAAATCAAAATTCAGGAATAAATCAGGAGAAAATTGATTGTAATGGATTTACATTAAATATTGCAGAAAGAGTAATAGAAAAAAATAATAAAAAAATTGATTTAACTAAAAATGAATATAGTATTTTATATTTTCTAAGTATTCATAAAAATACAGTTGTATCAAGAGATGAAATAATGGATTATTTATGGGAAAGTGAAGAATTTATTGATGATAATACATTAAATGTAAATATAAAAAGATTAAGAACAAAATTAGAAGAGTTAGGATTAGAAGATAAAATAGAAACAAAAAGAGGACAGGGGTATTTATTAAAATGAAATTTATAGATTTTATAAAAGATAAATTATTATTAATAGTTTCAGTAATGTTAGCACTAATTAGTATAGAGATATTGCTACTCGTCTATAATATTGGAATAATACCTAAAATATATATTGCACTAATCATTATTTTAGTAGTATTTATTTCAATTTTTGTAGAGTTTAAAAATAAACAATATTATTATAAGCAATTAAAAAATAACATAGAAGATTTGAACCAAAAATATTTGATTTCTGAAATAATAAGAGATGCAAATTTTATAGAGGGAAAAATTTTAAAAGAAACGTTACAAGAAGCAGGTAAATCTATGCTTGAAAATGTAAATCAATATAAAGAGATTCAAGAAGATTACAAAGAATACATAGAATTATGGATTCATGAAGTAAAGATACCTATTGCAGCAAGTAAAATGATTATTGAGAATAATAAAAATACTATAACAAAAAGTATTGATGAAGAACTAGACAAAGTAGAAAACTATATAGAGCAAGCACTGTATTATGCAAGAAGTAATGCAGTAGAAAAAGATTATATAATAACAAAAAATAATTTAAAAGAAATAGTAAATTCTGCAATATTAAAAAATAAAACTACTCTACTTAATCAAAAAGTAACTCTAGAACTAAAAGAGTTAGAACAGGAAGTATATACAGATAGCAAGTGGGCTACTTTTATAATAAATCAAATTATACAAAATGCTATTAAGTATTCAAAAGAAAGCGATAAGAAAATAGAAATATATTCTAAATCAAAAAATGATAAAATAATTTTATATATAGAAGATAATGGAATAGGTATAAGAAAAGGAGAAATAACAAGAGTATTTGAAAGAGGTTTCACAGGAGAAAATGGAAGAAAAATCGGAAAAAAATCAACTGGTATAGGTTTGTATTTGTGTAAAAAGTTATGTGATAAACTAGGACTTGGGATAGAATTAAATTCAGAAAAAGACAAAGGCACACAAGTTAGAATAATTTTCCCTAAAAATAGTTATACAAACTTTTAATAGATGAATTTTTTGAATATTGAATAAATTATCAAAAAACAATAGCATTGGAGGAAGAATATAAGTGGAGAAAAACAAATATAAAAATATTCAATTAACTCGGACAAATTACTAAGGCAAATTGTGTAACACATTTGAATATATGGATAAGGAACTAATCCAATATATTGATGCAACAGATAATATGCAATTAGAATATCTTGAAAGCAAGATTGTACCAGATTTTATAAAATTGTGCAACCCTGAATGGAATGAAAATATAACTGAAAATATTGCTTTTATAAATGCATTAAAATTAGCAGATGAATTTTGGGAAGTTTATATTAAACATGCTATTGCAGAAGTAGAAGCTATCGAAATCATATTGAAAAGTATAAATAAATGTAAAGAATGTTACTTGATATTTGATGTAGAGATGCCATATCAAAAGGCAATTAAATATATTAATAACAATAAAGTAAAATACATAATTTTTAAATCAAGAAGAGAAGGATATGATATTAGGACTTTAGTAGATTCATGTAAATTTAATGATTCTATATCACTTGCAACAGATATAAACAGTGCTAAAGAAATAACTGGAATAAATGATTTAATATATGTTGATGTTCATGGTAAATTATGTTGTACAAAAACGTTAAAAAGTGCTATTCGACTTATAAGATATAATGAGGGAGAATTATAGAACCATTAGTAAGGAATTTGGAAATATAAAACAAATTTCTGAAATATCACAGACAAATTATAATAACAAATTTGAAATTATCTGTTTTTTATTATATAATCGTAACGAAAGATAGTAATTTGTAGAGTAGATTATAAGTTTAAATAAAATAAGTAAATAAATGCGTAAAATTTAAGGTGATTGCATTGGTTTGGATATGTTCATTTTTAATTAAGATAAATTAAATAAGAAGAACATTATCAAGTTTTTGAATTAGCTAGAAAATAAAGATTATATTGTAAAAAGCTTGGTTAGAAGAATACATAAAGTAAAAACTACTAAAAGAGTTAAAGAAACTTTGACAGATGAGAATTTAGAAAAATTAAGAGAGATCTGTTTAAAAGTAAGAGATTTAACGATATTAGAACTATTAATATATACTGGTATGAAAGTTGAAAAACTAACTAGATTAAATATTTCGGATATTAATTATATAAATAAAGTACATACATATGATTTAGGAGAACAATGCCTATAATGGCAAGAGGTAAATGGTATGCTAATGAATAAGTATAAAAGTTATTAGTATATAATAAAATAGATACTACAACAGAATATGCTATGGTAAATCAAAATAATGTAAAGACACTTCGCATAGAAAATATATCATGTAAAACAAAAATACGAAATAATATATGAAAAGCTTCTCGTTTGATTCTTTCAATGATATACTCATATAAAATATGCATAAGGAATACAAATAGAATAGAAGCAAATATTACTAAAATTTGAAACTTTTGGGCTAAAGATAGTATAATGTTTATATTGATATGATTTAATTTTGTATAGCATATGATAGAAGAAAGATAATTATTAGAAAGGTAGGAAAAATTATGAGTATAATAGATTCTTATGATGAAAGTGAGGAAATAGTTAAAGCAGAAATTTGTACGGCTGGGCATAAGAAACTTCCTTCAATTGCAATTACTTGCTTTAAGACAGAATTGATAGAACTTATAAAAAATAGTGATAATTTTGAAGAATATAGTGAGCTATATGTTTGCGGGGAGGCAATCAAGATTTATAAAACTCAGATGGAAGGAAGGGATGTCATAGTATATAGAACATTAGTTGGAGGACCAGCTACTACATCTATGATGGAAGAATTACATGCAAGGGGAGTTGAAACTTTTATTATTTTTGGTTCTTGTGGAGAACTAACTTCAAATTTGAAAAAAGGAGCTTTTATTATTCCAACTGAAGCATATCGTGATGAAGGGACAAGTTATCATTATATACCAATTTCAGATTTTGTTGAAATTGATACAGCTACAGAATTAGCTAAAATTTTCGAAGAAAATGGTGTTCTTTATGAATTAACTAAAACATGGACGACTGATGCATTATATAAAGAAACAAAAGATAAGTTAAAAGATAGAGTGAGTCGCGGATGCAAAGTAGTAGAAATGGAATGTGCATCTATTATGGCAGTAGCAAAATCAAGAGGATTTAAAGCATATCAATTTTTATATACTGATGATACTTTAGAAGGTTATACCTGGGATATGAAAACACTAGCGGAAGATAGAAGCATTATATTAAAAGAATGTTTAAATATCGCTTTAGAGGTTGTAAAAAAAATATAAATTATACTATTATGTAAGTTTGAAAATATACAAAAAATATAAAAAGATTGACATAAAAGGCATGCCTATGATATAATTTTTTCGATTTTTAATATAATAGTATAATTATGCTTATGCAAGATTTTGCACAAGTAAACCTAAAAGTTATAATTAGGTTCCAAAATTATAGTATTGTATTAATGTGTACCTTGAAAATTAAATATTGTATGTCGCAAAGTAACAGTAGTTCAAACAAAACAGGAGGGAAAACTATGAAACTACAAAAAGTTTTGTTGTTGGATGCAATCTCTTTTCAAGCAGACCCAAATGATGAAATTTGGGCTTATGAAAATGTGGCACAAATCAAGTATGCGGAAGCACAAAACCGGGTAATTCTTGACTATTTGGGAGCAGATGTTGTTGCAAAGCTTCACGGTCAAGTTGAATACATTTCTAATTATGGATTGTTGATGCTTGGTTATCTTTTGAAGAAAAATAATATCTTTGTTAGTTATACGAATGGAGATTATTTTACTTCTGAAGAAGAGTACATTGCTGACATCAATAAACGTTATATAGACTATGATGTTTATTGTTTTACGTCTACTACACCTCAAATTAATCATGTAAAAAGATTAGCACAGGCGGTTAAGAAGATGAACCCAAATGCTAAGAATATTTTTGGGGGTCCGCATGCGAGATACTTTTTGACTCATAACAAGGATGAAGCTTTTGATTATGTTGTTACTGGTTATGGTATTGATAAGACTTTAGAACTTATTAAAACTATTTTGGCCAGTGGCAAAACAAATTTCTGGAGAATTAAAACAGATATGTATTTTGATTGTCCGAAAGAATTTAGCCTTATTCCTGAAGAAAGAAGAATGGACACTTTGTGGTACAACTTTTTTGGCATTGGTTGTCCTAACAGATGTAAATACTGTGTGGAGCACAAGGTGGGCAAAAAGATTTGTTTCACAGATGTTCATTCTAGAATGGATGAAGTGGAGTATATTATCAAAAAATACAGTGTGAAGATGTTTCATTTCTCTGACAGCGATTTCTTTATCAATGAAGATGTCTATACAGAGGTTATTAATGAAATCGAACGAAGGGGAATTAAGTGTACTTTCACTATAAATACTTCACCAAATTTCTTAATTAAAGTAGCTCATAAACCTATTCTTAAAAAGTTTGTAGATAACGGACTTATTGAGATTTTAATTGGTGCAGAACATTTTTCTGAAAATGTAAGACTTAAAGTTTCTAAATATTATCAATTAGAAGCTTTTAAGGAGGCTTTAGATGTTGTAAAACATGAAGTCGGTGTTCCAATTATTTCTTTGTACTCTATGGTAGGATTGCCGTTTGAGCATGAAGAGGACATTGCTTTTAATGTGGCAACATTTAAAGAAATGCGTAAGAGTGATCTTTTTGATTTCACATTTCCGAAGTTTTTTGTTCCATATCCTGATTCTGATATCTACATGAATCCAGATAAGTATGGTGTTGTAATCACATCTGATAATTTTGATGATTATCACAGATGGAGAACTCCAAGACCTGTAAAGGTTATTGGTATGGATGACAATATCTATGTTCAGGAAATTTTGGATATCATCAGAACGAACAAAGACTTTGATGAAAACGAAGTAAGAAATGAAAGAGCTCACAATAAATTCTTTATTTAAACTTAAGGAAGGAGAATATCATTATGAATGTGAAGAATGTATTTGGTGACTACAATGGGTCTGTAACAGAAGAAGTACTGGAAAAAATCCGGTCGATTGAGAGCTTAAAATTAAAGGCAGATCAGAGCAAGACGGAGAGTTCTATCTATTCTTTCAATTATTTTGATTATCTTAAAGATAAAACTTTGAATGAAGAGGGAATGGATTTTGAGGAAATTGCAAAGGAATTGGTTCCGCTGTTTGAAGGACTTCCTAATTGGAATAATCCGGAAACACTTTTGAACGTTATTCCTCCGGCTAATATTCCTGCACTAGCAACTACGTTGTATACAAAAATGTTTAATCCGAATTTTTCGCAAGATAAGTATACTGGTTTGTTGCTTGCAAGTGAGCTTGAAGTCGTAAAGTATTTGTCTGACCTTATCGGCTGGGACTGGACTAAGTCTATGGGTACCTTTACTTTTGGTGGTAAGGGAACTTCTCTTTATGCTTTTAAGTATGCACTTAATCGTGCATATCCGATAGGTAAGAGAAAAGGCTATAATGGAAAAGAATTTTTCCTTGTAAGTTCTGTGAAGGGTCACCCCTGTCATGCTGAAATTTCCGACTGGCTCGGCATAGGCTATGACAATTGCATCAGAGTGAAGTGTTCCAAAGATGGACGTATCATTGTTTCTGAAGTTGAAAAAGTTGTAAGAGAAAATATTGAAAAAGGCAAGATTTTCTTGGGATTCAATCTCTGTGGAGGTTCCACGGTAGAGTTCGATATGGATCCTGTTAAGGAAATTTATGAATTGAGAGAGCAGCTGGTTGCAGATTATAGGTTAGATTATAAGCCGATTATCCATGTGGATTCTGTGGTTGGTTGGATCTGGTTGTTTTATAACGGCTATGATTTTGAAACGAATCCGCTTGGAATCAATAAGCCTATTCTCGACAAGATTCAGCTTATGCATTCTTTCATTACAGAGATTAAGTATGCGGATTCCTGTGGCATGGATTTCCATAAAACGGGATATGCACCGTATATTTCTTCTCTTATTATGTTCCATAATAAGGAGGATTATTATTTCCTTGGAGATAAGGAACAGGTTGTAGATGTTGAAAAACTTCAGTACGGAGGTTTTGCACCATTCGAGCAGACTCTGGAACTTACCAGATGTAGTGATGGACCAATTGCTGCATGGACAACATTGAAGACGATTGGTATTAACGGGTATAGAGAGATTATTGCAAACTCTCTGGAATCTACTCAGTATTTTAGAGATAAGATTAATGCACTTCCCTTTGCGGAAGTTGTTAATGCCAATTCCAATGGTGTTGCAACTCTGTTTATTTTAAAACCGGAAGGATTTGAGGATAAGGCTTTGGCTGAAATTCTTACCATGCCGAAAGAAGAAACAGATAAGGTAAAGAACTACAATTTGAATTTTACTCGCTATGTTGACGAGCTTAACGAAAAAGGTGAAACCCATCTGGCGTTTACAGCATCTGATGTATTCACAGTCGCGGGCACTAATGTGTGTCTGGGTTCTATTAAGGCATACCCAATGTCTCCGCATTATACTAAGGAGAATATCGATGCCATTGTTGCTCTGATTGCAACATTAAAAGAACGCTACGATTGCGACGAAAATTGGACCTTTAAAACTTTGCATTACATTCCTGCAGATATGGTTTATAGAAGGTAAATTTCTCAAGGAGGTTCTTGATGTTTTCAAAAGTTAATACTTTAATGATTGGTTGGGGACCCCATGCTACCAGAACTTATTCTAAATTCTTTTTAAAATACAAGTTTGAACCTAAAATTGTTGTGGACCTTGATTCGCAGAAAGAGAGAGTTCAGGCGGAACTTAAAGGATTTGGATTTAAAACAGATGTAGTTACGATACCTGATTCTGAAAAGGATTTAGAAGTTTTAAGTTCTAATACTCGCAAGATGTTTGACGAATTGTGTAGTAAGTATGAGATTACTCATGTAATTGTGGCATCTGAACCTAAAGCACATTATGCGTATATGGATTACTTTGTTGAAAAAGAAGTTCATATGCTTGTTGAAAAGCCTATTGTGGCTCCTTCAAAGTTTTATACTTTGGAGGATGCCGCTAAGGTAAAAGATGAGTATTATAGCATCTTGAATAGACAGAATCCTAAGTATCAGTGCAAGGTTATGTGTCAACGGAAAATGAATAGAGGCTACATGTTGGTACTTGAATTGGCTAGAGAAATTGTGAGAGCATATAATATTCCTATCACGAAAGTGTATGTAAGTCACTGTGATGGAAATTGGATTATGCCACATGATTTATTCTATGAGAATCATCCATACAAATATGGATATGGTAAACTCTTTCATAGTGGATATCATTTCATAGACCTGTTTTCGGATATCGTGAAGATAAACAGCGAATTATCTAAATGTAAAAGTCAATATAAAATTGATAAAAAAATACAAAATTAAATTGATAAAAAAATTCAATGTTGTTTTTCCA